>JBBQCZ010000023.1:0-32331 GCA_038319215.1 Bacteroidales bacterium
CCACCGCTAATTGCATAAGGATGAGTTTGCAGAACATTCATAATGGTTGCTCCCGAAAATTTATTTACATTGTAAAGGCAAATGCTTATCCATGGTTTTCCGGGAATAAAATAATTTAAACGCGATTCGTAAACCATCAAATGTTCTACCCCTGGAATAGCTTCCAATGCCCAAGTCATTTCGGCAGCTGCTCTGACATTTTTTTTACCATCTTTTTGCGATTGTTCAAAAAAGTCATTCAATCCTTTGTCCATTTCAATGGGAGAAAAAACCCCATTTGGATAATATAAATCTTTGGAGTTTAGTACGCTAAAATGTTCTGGCATATCCACGTGGCAATTGCACTGCGGAAATTTTTTATAATATTTCTCTTTAAATTCTTCGGTAGTCTGTTCTGCTGGACAATAAAGTTGTAAATCGCCCGAAATATCTCCTTCACCCAGAAAACCAAGAATAATTTCATCGCGTTCTTGTTCGGTTTCGTACAATCCGCAAATATGAACTCCCCAGTTGCAGGTATAATCACCAATACCTAATTTGAGTTCAGGTTGATTTGATGTTTTGATATGCATAATTCATGTTTTATAGCTGAACAAATATAATAATAATTTATCAGTTTATGCATGCCTTAAAAAAAAAATGAACAAATATTTGGCTTTTCAGACGACTGCAAAGTTTCATTTTGCTTTATTAGTTTAGTAATCTGTTTTTTCATTTCTTCGTACGATGCTTTGTCATTCATGGTTTCTTGTTTTTGAAAGGCTAAAAAGTAATACGATGTATGATTTTCTCAGAGATTTTCTTACCCATAGCCAAGTAATACCAATTCTAAAGATACAAATTTTTACAAATTTTGAAAAATGCAATTATTTTATTTTCTAATAAATTGGGACAAGATTTGAGAGAGGAAATAATGAAAGCAAATAATATCTTATTTTTAATATGATTAAAATAAGTCCAGCTGTAAATTATGTGAATGTTTTACTATCAAAATTTGATTCTTTTAAAAAAAAACTTGCATAAAACAAAAAAGTCACAGAATTTCTGCAACTTTTTGTGACTGATTGGGGACTCGGACCCCAGATGCTCTACCATCTGAAGCAATCAATTTCTCTATAAGTTTCCTTGATTTCCAAGCTTTTATTTCTCGTTCCCGCTGCATTGCTTCCGACTTTGTAGAATAAACCTCAAAATAAACTACAACCCAATCAGAAGCGGCTCCTGTAAAACCTTTATGCTCAGAATTATGCCGCCGAAGACGTTCTTCAATTTTGTCTGAAGTGTAGCCAATATAAAACCGATTTAATGAAACTGAGAATAATATGTAAGTTATGAAAGTTTCCATTTTTGAGCAACACAAGTTCATATAAAACAAAAAAGTCACAGAATTTCTGCAACTTTTTGTGACTGATTGGGGACTCGGACCCCAGACCCCTTGCTTAAAAGGCAAGTGCTCTACCAACTGAGCTAATCAATCATTTTATCTTTTTTGCTCCCAGACCCTCCCGACATATCGGGATGCTCTACCAACTGAGCTAATCAATCATTTTATCTTTTTTTGTTCCGCAAACCCTTTTGACTTGTCAAGATGCTCAACCAACTGAGCTAATCAACTAACTGCTTTCCGATTTGGGACTGCAAAGATATATCTATTGATTTATTTTCCCAAACTTTTTATGTTTTTTTTTCATTTTTTTTTCATTTTTTTCGTATCACCCTGACTTATAAACACTTAACAAAAATATTTTTAATTATTTCACAAGCAACTATTAAGAAATTTAAGCGTTTAGCAGAAAAAGAACAATTAATTTTAGCAATTTAAAATTATTGATTACCTTGCATCCTTATTGTTGTAAATAAAAAATACTTATAAAAATGAAAAAAGTTACTTTTCTGTTCGTTAGCTTCGCATTGCTATTACTGAGTTACAACGCATTTTCTCAACAAAGTTTTGGTGGGCTTCCTATTAGTTTTTCAAACAAAAATCTGAACCTAGAAATTGACAATGTGGTCATTACTCCTCCAAATATGGAAGTTGTAATGGAAGAAGCTAATTTATTTGAAAAAAATGGACAGATTTATAAAATCGCAGAACTAATTCCAGTTAACATTAGTATGGAAAATTCTGGGACTTGGGATATCCTTGAAGATGGAACAAAAATTTGGCGATTACAAATTTCAAGTCGTGATGCAAAAGGTATTGCATTGTACTACAAGGATTTCTACTTGCCTCAACATACTCAATTGTTTTTATACAACAATAATCGAAAGCAACTAATTGGATCTTTCGACTATAGAAATAATCCAACAATGTTTCCCGATTTCTCAACTGAGATTATCCAAGGCGACAAAGTTTTTTTAGAACTTATTCAATCTCCACAGGCAACTGAAGAGGCAAATATTAATATTTACGAAATTTCTTACATTTTTCGTGGAGTTTCTCAATTAGTTGGTAGATTTGAAGATGTAAAAACACCTGGTGGTGTTGGGGCGTCTGACGCTTGTGAAGTAAATGTAAATTGCCCTGAGGGTGCCAATTGGCAAACACAAAAAAAAGGCATTGCTGAGTATTTTACGGGAACAGGCCTATGTACTGGAACCATAGTGAATAATACTGCAAATGATGGTAAGCCATACTTTCTTACTGCTGACCATTGTGGTGGTGGCGGTTCAAATTTTACTGGATGGCAATTTTACTTTAATTATGAAGCATCAGGTTGTACAAACCCAGGCTCTGAGCCAGTTTACAATACAGTAACGGGAGCAGTTAAAAGAGCAAGAGGTGATCAAAATTCTGGTTCAGATTTTCTATTGCTAGAGTTATCTACTACTCAAGCTACACTTGCTACATATAATGTTTACTATAATGGTTGGTACAGAGGCACTGACGCAAGCCCAAGCGGAGTTGGAATACATCATCCAGCTGGAGACATAAAGAAAATATCAACATATACAGCTGCTGTTATTGCAGGCACATTTAATACTTGTCCTGCAAACGCACACTGGAAGGCACAATGGGTTACAACTGCAACAAGTTGGGGTGTTACAGAGGGAGGATCTTCTGGGTCTCCATTATTTAACAATAATAAACTAGTTGTTGGAACACTTAGTGGTGGAGCATCTTATTGCGGCGCGGCTGTATCCTCTGCAAACGATTTATATGGAAAATTTGACTATCATTGGATTACAAACGGAGCAACAAATGCAGACCAATTAAAACCTTGGTTAGATCCAGGAAATACAGGAAACACTACCTGCCTAGGATTTGATCCAAATGCAACCGGAACTCCTCCAGTTGCAGATTTTTCGGCAACACCAACAGTTGTTACAGCAGGGGGAACAGTAAACTTTACCGATCTTTCTACCAACACACCAACATCTTGGTCTTGGACTTTTACAGGCGGAACTCCAGCTACAGGAGTTACTCAAAACCCTTCAATTGTATATAATACTCCAGGCGTTTATACTGTTACACTAGTTGCTACTAATGGAAGTGGAAATGATACTGAAACTAAAACAGCATATATTGAAGTTGTAGCCGCTGGCACATTAGTTGCTGCTTTCAGCGGAACCCCAACAGTTCTTGCTCAAGGTGGAACAGTAAACTTTACTGATGCATCTATAGGCTCTCCTACAACTTGGGCATGGCAGTTTCAAGGAGCAACTCCAACAACATCAAGTATTCAAAATCCAACTGGCGTCACATATCCAACTGCTGGCGTTTACTCTGTAACTCTTACTATCGGTGATGGAACAGATACTGATGAACTCATAAAAACAGGTTATATTACAGTTAGCGGTCCAGCAGGCACACTTACAACTTCATTTATTGCATCTGCCTATACTATTACTGCTGGGAATTGCATAAATTTTAACGATCAAACAATTGGAAATCCAACATCATGGAGCTGGAGTTTCCCAGGAGCTGCAACAACCACATCTACAAATCAGCATCCAACCAATATTTGTTACAATACTCCAGGTATTTACGACGTTGTATTACAGTCTCAAAATGCAAGTGATCAAGACACGTACATTTGCGAAGATTGTATTACTGTAAATCCTGACCCATCTGTTCCAATTGCAAATTTTGTGGCAAATATTACAACAATTCCGGTAGGTGGAGTTGTTCGATTTACAAACACATCACAAAATGGGCCTTTTAATCAATGGTCTTGGTCATTTGAAGGTGGTACTCCTGCAACTTATGCAGACTCTACTCCGCCTCCAATCGCTTACCTTGCTGTTGGATGTTACGATGTAGAATTAAGATGTCGTAAGACTAACAATGTTCAGGATATAGAAATAAAGCATGAATACATTTGTGTTATTCCACAGGCAACAATTGCTCCATCCGCTGACTTCACAGCCAATTATACTGTAATAGCTCCAGGTGAGTCAATTAACTTTATCGACCTAAGTTCTGGATCTCCTTACCAATGGACATGGGCGTTTGAAGGAGCTTCAACTCTAACAAGCAATCAGCAAAACCCAATGAACATAACTTATCCAACTGCAGGTGTATATGGTGTAACTCTAACAGTTGCAAATAATTTGGGAATTGATGAGATGATAAAAACAATGTATATTACCGTATCAGCAACAGATCCTTGCACTGTTCCACCAATAGTTAATTTTGAAGCAAGACCAAGATTAATTGAAGCGGAAAGCGGAGTTCAATTTGTTGATCAATCAACTGGCTATCCTTCATATTACACATGGTCTTTCCCAGGCGGAACGCCATCATACAGCAACGAAGGATCTCCAACAAATGAAATCAAATACAATACGCCAGGCATTTATGATGTTACACTAACTGTAGCTAACGCTTGTGGATCGAGTTCTTTAACCAAAGAAAAATATATCTACGTGTTTAGTGGTGCTGTTGAATCGTATTGCGATACTATTACAACAATTAATCAAGCAGAGGTTGTTGAGCCAAGAGTACCGTCTGGAACTTGGGGATTTTATGCTGGCCAAAATGGAGAAACAATTAAAGGTTATGCAAATTTCTTCGACGATTATACATTCAGCCAAATAAAAGGACTTATCGTTCCTGTAAAATTTGCGGTTTATGGCTCTTACTCTTCTTATGTAACATTCTATGTCTGGAACGGTTTATACCCAACTCCTGACTCAATATTAGGATCAAAGAAAGTTTATATTCGTGACTTGGTTGCTAATCAATCTAATGTTGTAAGCTTTGCTGCCCCAATTGAGATTAATGGTCCTTTTTACGTTGGTTACAAAATAAATTATCCTGATGAGAATGCAGATGGTATTAGCGACGATTTATTTGTTGTTGGAATTGCTGCTCCAAGACCAAATCTTGCACAATATAATCAGTTGTATTTGCTGAAATCTAACACATGGAAAACTGCGAATGAATTTCTAGGTTTCAGTTCTTCTTTACCAATAAGTCCAATTTCTTGTCTTGTGGATATTGAGGAATTAATTGCAGAAACAAGTGTAAATGTTTATCCAAACCCAACTTCTGGACTTGTAACAATAAAACTAAACGACGAAACTACTAATGTTTTTAGTGTAGAAATATATGATGCTTTAGGGCGTAAGATCATTTCTGAAGTATCTTACAACGGAATGAACGAGTACGTGACTGATCTAAGTTCATATCCAGAGGGTCTTTATATCCTACGAATCAATACAGGCACATACACTGTAAACAAAAAAATATTATTATCTAAATAATAATTATCACTGAATTTTAAAACCTCTGATTATCTTTGCATAGTCGGAGGTTTTTTTAATATGAATAGAACCATATACATATTTTTTCTTTTAATCACAGCAATAGCAATTAGTTCGTGTTCAAGTCCAATTGCTACAAATACCGATGGCAAGGTAATTAATAATAAATACTCCAAAGGATTTGAAATATCCAGCATTGAAGAAGGCTTTATATTAAAGGTGAAAAATAATTTTGACGAAGGTGAAACAAAAACTTTTGATTATTTACTTTCATCAAGTAGTGAATCAGAGTCTAACAACAATATTATCATTAACATCCCTGTTAGCAAAGTAGTTTGCCTTTCTACAACACATTGTGCATTTATTTCTCAACTCGATAAAATTAATACAATCAAAGGGATAAGCAGTCCTGAATATATTTATAATGACAACATTAGAAACATGATTCTTAATAATGAAATTACCGATATCGGATTTGAGAATCAAATAAATTATGAAAAAATAATATCTCTTAACCCAGATGTTGTATTTGCTTTTGGAGTTGACAACGCAGGCTTTGCATCTTTTCAAAAACTTATAGACATTGGAATACCCGTAGTTTTTATTGAAGATTTTACTGAATCTACTCCTCTTGGCAGAACCGAATGGATAAAATTCTTTGCTTGTTTTTATGACAAACTTGATTATGCTACTGAATATTTTGACAGTGTGGAGAGTAATTACAACAATATTGTAAATGACATCGAAAAAGCAAATTTACGAAAACCAGAAGTGCTTGTAAGTTTACCTTGGAAAGGTACTTGGTGGGTTCCAGGTGGAAATTCTTATTTTGCAAATTTTGTAAAAGACGCAGGAGCTAAATATGTTTTTGACAACAACAATAACACAGAGAGTGTTCCTTTAAATATCGAAGAGGTATTTACCCAAGCACAAACTGCAGAATTTTGGTTACATCCAAATGATGCGATGGATAAGAGGAGTATTCTTTCAGTCGATTCTCGCATCAAAGATTTTACACCATATAATAAAGCAGAAATATACAACAATAACCTTCTTAAGAACAGATATGGAGGTAACGATTTCTGGGAATCAGGAATATTACACCCAGATATTATTTTACAAGATTTAAGACAGATATTCTATACAGATAGTCTCAGTACCCGAAATTTATACTATTATCAAAAATTGAATTAGTTATTTGTGGTAAAATGAAAAACAAATCTATAATCATAAAATTTCTATTCATCTCCATTTTCTTAATTGGATTAATGATTATCGATTTATTAACAGGCTTTATTAAAATTCCATTTAGCGAAATAATAAAATATATTTTCGACTCTAATTCTGTTTCTGATCAGTATTTTCTGTTGTTGAAAGAATTTAGATTCCCACGCATGTTAGTTGCTGTCTTGGCGGGCGCTTCTTTATCAGTTTCGGGATTGCTTATGCAGACAATTTTCCGAAATCCATTGGCTGGGCCTTATGTACTTGGAGTCAGTAGTGGCGCAAGTCTTGGAGTGGCTCTAGTTGTTATGGGTGGAAGTAGCATTGCTTCTTTGGGTTTTGGCTCTCATGTTTTATTACTAGTCTCTGCAGGTGTAGGTTCTGCACTTGTTTTAGCAGCAATTCTTGCAATATCGATGCGAGTACGCGATATTTTATCTATATTAATTATAGGTATATTAATCGCAGGAGTTGTAAGTTCAATAGTGAGTATACTGCAATACTTTGCAACAGATATTAATGTAAAATCTTTTGTGATTTGGACTATGGGAAGCCTTGGCGCAGTATCGAGTAAGGATATTTCAATAATTTGGCCATTAATATTAACAGGAATCTCAATTGTTTTTGCATTTTCAAAAAAACTAAATCTTTTATTACCTGGAGAAAGTTTTGCTATTAGCATGGGTGTGAATATTAAGAGCTTACGAATATTAAATTTTATTGCCGTTAGTTTACTAACCGGCGTAATTACAGCATATTGTGGACCTTTGGGATTTATCGGAATCGCGGTTCCTCATGTAGCAAGATGGATTTTTAACACATCTAATCATTTTATACTCATTCCTGCTAGCATAATTTTAGGAGGAATATTTATGCTCTCTGGCGACTTGCTATCACATGCTTTTACAGAAAATGGAATATTACCAATAAATGCAATTACGGCAATATTAGGAGCGCCATTCATTATTTGGATTGTAATTCAAAATAAAAGAACAATGATATAATGACCGATAATATTTTACATACTGAAAATCTTGAATTTGGTCATAAAAAGCCACTTACTGCGGCAATTTCTCTAACTGCCAATAGAGGCGATATGGTGTGTATCATAGGTAGAAATGGATGCGGCAAATCAACTTTACTAAATACAATAACAGGAATAAAACAAGCTTTGTCGGGGAAAATAATTCTAGACAATAAAAACATAAACAAAATTCCTTTACGTGAAAAGTCAAAGCTTGTAAGTTTTGTTCCATCAAAACCTGAATTTTTATCGAATCTTACTGTTTACGAACTGGCAGCAATGGGTCGTAGTCCATATACAAATATTTTCGACAATAAAACCAATAAAGACACGAAAATTATTGAGTCGGCAATTTTAGATTTCAATTTAAATGATTTACGAAACCGTTCGCTATGGTCATTAAGTGATGGAGAACGACAACGAGCGATGATTTGTAGAGCAGTAATTCAAGAAACTCCCGTAATAATTCTTGACGAACCAACAGCTTTTCTGGATTATTATATGCGATTAAAATTACTCTCAGATTTAAAAGATTTATCACAGAAACAAGAGAAGTGTATAATTTTCTCCAGTCACGACGTTGAAATTGCAGTAAAATACGCAACAAAAGTATGGTTCTTTAATGACAATTTTGTTGAGCAGTATTCATCTGAAGACTTTATAAGAAAAGGAGTTTGGAAGAATTTAACTCAAGTTCCAGAATAAAAAATCAAACAACTTAAAATTTCACAAAATAATAAGCCTTTTAATTCGTTTAAAAGATTACATAAAAAACTAAGTTTGTAGATTTTAGTGTAATTTTTTTTAAATGACTTATTCATAATTAATGTATCTTTGCAAAATGTTTAAAACGAAGCTTAAATATTGTTTATTACTTGTTCCGGTAATTGTGCTGACTGCTTCATGTAGTGACTATTCGAAGTTAATGAAAAGCAGCGACTACGAATTAAAATACACAAAAGCAGTAGAATATTACGAAGCAGAAGACTATTATCGTTCTCAATCTCTACTTGAAGACCTACGTGGTATTTACAGAGGGACTGATAAAGCTGAAAAAATCACTTATTACAATGCGTATTGCTCCTATGGTTTAGGAGAGCTTTCTTTAGCTGCATATCTATTGAAAGATTTTGCAAGAATGTATCCTGCAAGTGAACATATTGAAGAAGTTGAATATCTTGCAGCTTATTGTTATTATCAAATATCGCCTGAGTCTTCGCTCGAGCAAACCTATACTATAGCAGCAATTTCAGAGTTACAGCTTTTTGTTGAAAAATATCCGACCTCTAAAAAAAGAATTGAAGCCGAAGATTTGATTGACAAACTTCAATTAAAATTGGAGACAAAAGCATACAATAATGCCATGTTGTTTTATACAATAATGGATTACAAAGCAGCTGCAACAGCTTTGAAAAATGTGTTAAAAGATTTTCCGGACACTAAATTCAGAGAAGATATTATGTTTACAATAGTAAAATCTTCATTTTTACTTGCTGAAAATAGTATTTACAGCAAACAATTTGAAAGATATAAAACAACAATAGATGAATATTATGCTTTCGTTGATAAATTCCCAGAATCCAAAAAAGTCAAAGAAGCTGAAAAAATATTTACAAATTCATTAAAATTTATAGAAAATAAAAATGGACTTTAAAAAAACAGACGCACCGGTATCTACCGTAACAAGAAACATTGTTCAATTTGGTGAAAAAACTGGCAATATTTATGAGGCAATGGTTGTATGTTCAAAACTAGCAGACCAAATTAATTCTGAATTAAGAAAAGAACTGTACGAAAAACTTGAAGAATTCGCAACATATAATGACAACCTAGAAGAAGTTCACGAGAATCGCGAACAAATTGAAGTATCAAGATATTACGAAAAACTGCCTAAACCTTCTCTTATTGCAATTGAGGAGTTTCTTGCTGATAATGTTTATTATGCAAGAGCAGAGATAAATCCAGATACTGAAGTTTAATCTGATAATTTTTTCCGATTAAAAGATTTAATTATGCTACATGGCAAAAAGTTTTTACTCGGCATCACTGGTAGTATAGCTGCATATAAAGCGGCTACTCTTACGCGTCTATTGGTAAAAGAAGGTGCCGAAGTAAAAATTATAATGACTCATTTAGCTAAAGAGTTTATAACTCCTTTAACACTTGCCACTCTATCCAAAAATCCAATTATGGTTGATTTTTTCAATCCTGAAAATGGAGATTGGAATTCTCACGTAGATTCTGGATTATGGGCTGACGCATTGATTATTGCGCCTGCCACAGCTAATACAATGGGGAAAATGGCAAATGGAGTTGCTGACAATTTATTAATAACAACCTATTTATCTGCTAAATGCCCAGTTTTCATAGCTCCAGCTATGGATCTCGACATGTTTAAACATCCTTCGACCCAAAAGAATTTGGAAATTTTAAAGGAATATGGAAATATTTTTATAGAACCAACAGAAGGAGAACTTGCTAGTGGCTTAATTGGTAAAGGTAGAATGGAAGAACCTGAAATCATTGTTGAGAAAATAAAAGATTATTTCCAAAAAAAAAACTCTCTTAAGAACAAAAGAATACTAATAACTGCTGGGCCAACACATGAAAAAATAGATGCTGTTAGATTCATTGGAAATTATTCATCAGGTAAAATGGGCTTTGCTATTGCTGAAGAATGTGCAAATAGAGGTGCTGATGTAATTCTAATTTCAGGTCCAGTAAATATTAAAACAAAACACCCGTCGATACAGCGAATTGACATAAATTCAGCTGAAGAAATGTATCAGCAAGCTTTAAGTGTATTTGACAATTGCCAAGTGGGAATTTTTGCTGCTGCCGTAGCAGACTTTAGTCCAGAAAACCCAAGTGATTCAAAGCTAAAAAGAGGTAATCAAAATCTTACAATTAGCTTAGTTCCAACTACTGACATTGCCTCTGAATTAGGCAAAAAAAAATCAAAAGAACAGATAATTATCGGATTTGCACTTGAGAAAGATAACGAGGCTGAACATGCATTACTTAAACTAAAGAAAAAAAATCTTGATTTTATTGTTTTAAACTCGTTGAATGATTTTGGTGCTGGATTTAATACTGATACCAACAAAATTACTATTATTAACAATAAACAAGAGGTTTTTAAGTTTAATTTAAAGCACAAGAATTTGGTTGCAATTGATATTATTGATAAATTAGAGCAATATTTTAAAACTGGTAATAAATGAAAAAAATACTAATACTCATTTCTGTAGTTTTTATGTCTACAATACTGTCGGCACAAGAGCTCGACTGCAGAATTCAAATAAATCATTCCAAATTACAAGGAACTACAAACGATAAATTGTTTCAAACGATGCAACAAGAGTTGTACGAATTCGTTAACAATACAGCATGGACTAAACATGTTTATTCAAAAGATGAACGTATCGAGTGTAATATTTTTATTACGATTGAAGAACAAATATCATCTGACGAATTTAAGGGAAAGATCCAAGTTACATCATCACGTCCTGTTTATGGTGCTTCATACTTATCTCCTGTATTAAATCATCTTGACAATAATTTTCAATTTAAATATGTTGAATTTGAGCCACTTGAGTTTAATCCAAATAGCTTTACAAATAACTTAACTTCCGTATTAGCATATTATTGCTATATAATAATTGGAATGGATTATGACACATTTAGCTCTAATGGCGGAACTCCATATTTTCAAATTGCCGAAAAAATTGTTCAAAACGCTCAAACTTCACCAGAAGCGGGATGGAAAGCTTTCGAGAACTTAAAAAACAGATATTGGCTAGCCGAAAACCTTTTAAATGACCAATACTCGGGGATGCGTGATTTTATGTACACATATCACCGTCAAGGTATGGATAGATTAGGAGAAAAACCAACCGAAGCAAGAGCAAGTATTGAACAAGCTATCGAAAATTTAAAAACTGTACAGCGCCGTAAACCAGGTTCATTCTTAATGTCTATTTATACAACTGCAAAAGGTGATGAAATTGTAAATATTTTTTCGCAAGGTTTTCCAGATGAGAAAGCAAGAGTCTATAATATTATGAAAGAAGTTGACCCTGCCAATACAACAAAGTATGAAAAAATAATGAAAGACCAAACCACAGAGTAATACTATGCTTAAAACACTGTCAATAAAAAACTATCTGCTTATAGACAGTATTGAATTATCTTTTGATTCAGGATTCTCTGTAATAACTGGTGAAACTGGTGCTGGAAAGTCTATTATTCTTGGTGCAATTTCACTTTTACTTGGCAAACGGGCAGACACGGATGTAATGGTTGATAAATCGACTAAATGTATTGTTGAAGCCACTTTCGCGCTAAAAAACAACGATTTAAAATCTTTATTTGAAGATAGCGATCTAGATTTCGACAGAAATGCTCTGATCAGAAGAGAGATATTGCCAGAAGGAAAATCCAGAGCCTTTATTAATGATACTCCAGTAAATCTTAATGTACTAAAGTCTATATCAGAAAAGCTTCTTGACCTTCACTCCCAACACGAAAACCTTGCACTTGGACTAATTTCATATCGAACTCAAATAATTGATATAGCATCACATACAACAGAAGATGTAAAATCTTACCAGGTTGAATTTCAGACCTATAATAATAATTTGACAGAACTAGATCAGACAAATAAGAAATTATTAGCTGCAATTAAGGAAACCGACTATTATAAATTTCAAGCAGAACAAATTGAATCTGCTCAACTTGGCGACGATGAAGAATTGGAATATTTAGAAGGACAATCATCGCTACTCGAAAATGCAACAGAAATTAAAGCATCGCTAAGTAGTGCAATAAACGCTCTGGAGTCAGAAGAAATATCGGCAGAAAGCTCAATAATGGGTGCAAAATCAACAATTTCAAAACTCTCCTCTAAATACAAACAAGCTGGAATAATTAGCGAAAGACTAGATGGTGTATTAATCGAATTAAGAGATATAAGTGAGCAATTAAACTCAGACGCAGAAAAAGCAGAAACTAATCCACTCCTACTCGAGAAAATAAACACAAGAATAGACTTAATAAATAAGTTATTGCTAAAGCATCAAGTTGAAAATATTGCTGGATTAAAGAAAAAGCATACGGAATACACCGCATATTTAAATAATGCGGTAGAGCTAGAAGAAAAAATTAAAACATTAACTGATCTAATAAATATACAGTTCTCAAATGTTAGCAAAATAGCTCTTGCAATAAGCAAGAAACGAGAAAGTTCGTTCCCATCAATTGAAAAAAATATTACTGAGATACTTAAAGAGTTAGGCATTCCTCATGCTGTTTTTGTTATAAAAAATGACAAAAGTAAAGACCCTGGAATTCAAGGATATGACAATATTAGTTTTCTCTTTTCTGCCAACAAGTCGATTCTGCCACAACAATTAGAAAAGATTGCATCTGGAGGTGAATTTTCACGTTTGATGCTAACACTAAAATCTGTAATTGCTCAAGCAGCTTCTGTTCCAACAATAATTTTCGACGAAATAGATACAGGCGTTTCTGGTGAAATAGCATCGAAAATGGGTAAAATAATGAATTCGTTGGCAAAAGATTTTCAAGTTTTAAGCATTACGCATTTACCACAAGTTGCCGCCATGTGTAAAACTCATTATAAAGTATTTAAACAAACCGACAGTAATCGTAGTTATACAAATATTAAAGTATTAACTTACGAAGAACGCATAACAGAAATAGCATCAATGATTAGTGGCGAAAAGCTAAGCGTGCAAGCAATTGAAAATGCAAAAATCTTAATTCAAAATTAATTAACATATAACCTTAAATCCGCAAACTGTTTGCGGATTTAAGGTATAATAAAAAAAAGCCCGATCAACAGACCGAGCTTTTTGAGTTTTATTATTCTGGAATCTCTTTATTAAATTCCTCGAGTCCTTTTTTGAGAAACTCTACAAATGCATCTGGATCCAAATCATAGCCTCTAGGCTCAGCCAAAACCTTACCTTCTGGAGTAATAAGCACATAATATGGTTGAGCATTTCTGTTAAAGTTTACAATTTGAATATCGGCATTAACCTCACCAAGAGTTTTCTTAATTTTACCATCATTCTTAGATTTAAACCACTCTTCCTCAGGTAATTTAATATTCTTATCATCAACATACAATGCAAGAAGCACAAAATTATTACGAAGATACTCGAGAACTCGAGGATCGCTCCAAACTACAGTTTCCATTTCACGGCAATTAACACAACCATGACCAGTAAAATCAATGAATACAGGTTTTCCTTGCTCTTTAGCACATTCAAATGCCTGTTTATAATCGAAATATCCAATAAGTCCGAAAGGCAAATGAAGATCCTCCTTATACTTTGGTTCTTCACATGCAGAATTTTCTTCTTCTATTCCCATTTTTTTCATCAATTGAATATTATTATCAGAAATCATCTGAGGAATATTAAAATAATGAGTTGTAATTGGAGGCAAATAACCAGATAATGCTTTTAAAGGAGCCCCCCACATACCAGGAATCATATATAATACGAAACTGAATGTTACCATCGACAAACCTAACCTACCAATACCAATATGTTTTAATTCATCGTCATGTTTAAATTTAAGTTTCCCTAATAAATAAAAACCTAACATTGTAAAAACAACAATCCAAATTGCGAGATAAACCTGTCTGTCTAATATTCCCCAATGGTAAGTCTGATCAGCAATACTTAAAAATTTAAACCCAAAAGCAACCTCAACAAAACCAAGAACTACTTTAACAGTATTTAACCAGCCACCAGATTTAGGCAAATTCTTTAACCAACCAGGGAATAGAGCCAATAATGTAAATGGAAGAGCAAAAGCAAGAGCAAATCCAAGCATTCCAACAATAGGTTTAATTATGCTACCACCAAATGATTGAACAAGAATACTACCAACGATTGGGCCAGTGCAAGAGAAAGAAACCAAAACTAATGTTAGCGCCATAAAGAAAGCTCCAAGAATACCACCTTTATCAACCTTTGAATCTGATTTATTTACAAGAGCCGACGGCATTACAATTTCAAATGCTCCAAAGAATGAAGCAGCAAAAACCATAAAAATAATAAAGAATAAAATATTTGGAATCCAATGAGTACTTAGCCAATTTGCTATTGATGGACCAAATATTAATGCCAAAACAGAGCCAACTAGAGTATAAATAACTATAATGCTAATGCCGAAAGCAAATGCATTTAATCTTGCTTTTACTTTATTACTCTCTTTCATGAAAAATGAAATAGTCATTGGAATCATAGGAAATACGCAGGGAGTTAAAATCGCTAACAATCCTCCTACCAAAGCAAACAAGAAGAAAAACAACAAGTTTTCTTTTTCTTCAGCATTTCCGAAAGTATTTTCTTTCACCAACATTGGTGTTTCAGCATCACCATCAAGTTCCTCAACTTCTGTTTGAACTTTTGCACCATTTAAACCAAATGCAAAATCGCCCTGAACGGGGACACAAGAACCATCAATGCAAGCTTGTCCATCAAGAATACCTTTTACAACAAAACCATCTTTAGTTAACAATTCAATTTTTTGAGTAAAAGTGACCTTTCCTTTAAAAAATAACACATCCATTTCAAACACATCGTCGTACTCTGTGTGAGGTTCTGGACTTTCGGTAACACTATCAATACGAACGTAGTTTTCCGATTCTTCAAATTCAAAATACAATGGAATTGGACCACCAAAGTCCATATATTGAGAATATAAATGCCAATTTTCTTTAATATTCGCTTCAAAAATTAAATTTACATGAGTATCATCAATTTTTTCGGTTTTAAACTTCCAATCAACAGGTTTTTCGACCTGAGCATTAGAAATATTTGCATAAACTAAATTGGTTAAAACAATTGTTAAAACCACGAACATTTTTTTTAACGCCATAATTTAATAAATTAAGTTAATAAAATAATTCTTCGTTATTATCATTAAAAAGGTGGTATTCCATGTATGAATAAGACATCATTGGAAGCACTTTTATTTTGCACCTGCATGACTTCTGCCAAGTTTTACGAACAGAATTTAGTATGCCTTTGTTCAAATAGGCTGACACAAAAGGATGAGCCTTTAAAATTAGGCTTTTTGAGTTCGTCTTTTTTACAATATACTTAATTGTATTTTCAATCTCATCGGTAAGATTAATACTTGCGCTTATTTTTCCAGAACCTTTGCAAACTGGACAAACTTCTGATGTTTTTATTTCCATCTCCGGTCTTACTCGCTGACGAGTAATTTCCATAATACAGAATTTACTTAAAGGAACAATATGAAATTTTGCACGATCACCTTCCATGCATTCTTTCATTTTCTCGTAAACTTTCTTCTTATTTTTATCATCATGTATATCGATAAAATCGACAATGATAATCCCCCCCATATCTCTTAATCGAAGCTGACGAGCAATTTCTTCTGCAGCAATCATATTAACATCAAAAGCATTTGCCTCTTGATCTTGTTCAGAATTACTACGATTTCCACTATTAACGTCAATAACATGTGCCGCTTCCGTATGCTCAACAATTAAATAAGCACCATTTTTCATCGGCACGGTCTTCCCAAAAGCAGTCTTAATTTGCTTCTCGATACCAAAATGATCAAATATTGGTTCTTTTTCAGAATAATATTTTACGATTTTCTTTTTCTCAGGTGCAATTTCAGAAATAAAATATCTAATTTCTTCAAATGTCGTTTCATCATTTACTACAATTTGATTGAATGATGAATTGAGAATATCTCGAAGTATTGCAGTAGTTCTATTTACTTCACCAATAACAAGAACCGGAGGTTTAATATTAGATAAAGACTGGAAAAGATTGCCCCATTTATCCAACAAAGAATTAAGCTCTTTATCGAGCTCTGCTACCATTTTTTTCTCGGCAACAGTACGAATAATTACGCCATAATTCTCGGGAGTAATGCTTTCTATAAGTTTCTTCAGCCTTGTTCTTTCCTCAACAGATTTAATTTTTTGACTAACTGAAGTTTTGGAAGTAAACGGCATTAATACAAGATTACGACCTGCCAAAGAAATTTCGCAAGAAAGTCTAGGTCCTTTAGAAGAAATAGGTTCTTTTGCGACTTGGACCAAAACATACTGCCCAACAGAAAGCACATCGGTAATCTTTCCGTTTTTATCAATATCAGGTTCAAGAGTTATCTTACTAATATTTACTGCCTGTTGTTTTTTTGAAAGTCCAAGATGTAAAAACTTATTCAATGATTGAAAACCAGCGCCCAAATCGAGATAATGCAAGAAAGCATCTTTTTTATATCCGATATCGACGAAAGCAGCATTTAGACCGGGCATAAGTCTTTTAACCTTACCTAGATAAATGTCACCTACAGAAAACTCGATATTAGCGTGTTCTCTGTTTATTTCGATGAGTTTTTTATTATGTAAGAGTGCAATATTAATGTCAGAAGCTCGAACATCTAAATATAGTTCGGCCTGAATATCATCTTTTTGCAAATCCACGATATAATTCAGTTTTAATTATTAAATCAAACCTTCAGGAAAATCCCAAAGGTTTGATTAAAACATTTATTTAAAGAAAAAAATTATTTTTTCTTTTTATGTCTGTTTTTACGTAAACGTTTTTTTCTTTTGTGTGTAGACATTTTATGTCTTTTTCTTTTTTTTCCGCTTGGCATAACTGTAAATTTTAATTGTTATCTTTAACTTGTAATGTGAATGTCTTTGATGGTTTAAAAGAAGGCACCTTGTGCGCAGGTATTGTAATCGTAATATTTTTTGAGATATTACGAGCAGTCTTTGCAGCTCTTGTCTTAACGACAAAGCTTCCAAAACCTCTTAAGTAAACATTATCACCCTCTTCTAACGAGACCTTAATTATATCCATAAAAGTCTCAACAGTCTTCTGCACTATTAACTTTTCAATTCCGGTATTTTTTGAAATCTCGTTTACAATGTCTGCTTTTGTCATTATTTGAATATTTTAAAAATTATCAAAATTCCTTTTTTTTTGAGTTTGCAAATATAATACTTTTTTAAAAATATTAGAAGAAAAGTTAAGAAACTTTTCTTCTAACTTAATTTATTAATATTGAGGCTTTTAGCCTAACTCACAAGATTATCTACAAACCTTTTCCTTGAAATACGATTTTAACAGTATATATCATTATTTTAAAGTCAATAAATAAAGATCTGTTTTCAATGTAGATTATATCGTACTTTAAACGTTCAATCATCTGATCGACATTCTCGGCATATCCGTACTTTACTTGCCCCCATGAAGTTATTCCTGGTCGAACAGAAAGTAGATGAGCATAATGAGGTGCTTTTTCTGTAATCTGATCAATAAAAAACTGTCTCTCTGGTCTTGGTCCAACAATACTCATATCTCCTTTAATTACATTAAAGAACTGAGGGATCTCGTCTAGTCGTGCTTTTCTAAGGAATCTGCCAAATTTTGTTACTCGATTATCTGTCTTGCTACTTAAGGCCGGCCCATTTTTTTCTGCATCAACGACCATTGACCTAAATTTAAAGATTTTAAAAGGCTTTCCATTACGTCCTACTCTAAAATGACTATACAATACTGGACCAGGAGAACTTAACTTAACGCCAATTACAAGAGCAAAATAAACAGGCAGTAAAACAATAATTGCCATCAGACTAAGAAATACATCTAAAAAACGTTTACCATGTTGTTGCCAAACTGGCATTATATTATGATTAATTTCAATGAGAGGCATTCCAAAAATTGAAGACATACGAACCTTACCTATCAATATGTCATACATATCAGGAATTACTTTTATTAAAACTTTTGTACCCTGAAGTCTATTGATAATATTTTTTATTTTACAATGCTCACGAGATTCAATTGCAATAACAATTTCTTCAATTTTATATTCTGCAATAATATCTTTAATTTTGGACATATTGCCTAAATTTGGCAGATGCTTACCCAGCATATATTGATCCTGATTATCAACATACACAAAGCCTACGAATTTAAGCCCAGAAGAAATCTTTTGAGATTTTACCTCTTCAAGAAGCTTTAATGCTTTTTTATTGGAGCCAATTATAAGTGTATTAAACCATAATTTGCGATTATGCACTAATTTATTTGTTCTTGTTGTAATAATTAATCTCGGAATATATGTAAATGAAAATTGCAATAAAAACAAAGTAAGATACAACATATAATACTGTTTGTATGTTCCCACCCAATCGTCAAGAATGAAAATAAAAAATATTATTGTGACCCCAATCAATGTCGTGAGCAGTGTTTGCCCAAGTTCCTGTAATCTCGATTTACGATAAGGAGTTTTATAATACCCACTTAAAAGATGAAGAAAGATCCAAAACAATGGAATTATAACCAGTGCAAAATAGAATTTATTGTCAAAAGATAATGGTATTTCGTAACCAAATTTTATTGGCTCGATATAAAGTTTTCGGAATGAGTAAAAGAATGTCCATGCAACTGCTGCAGACAGAAAGTCAAAAAGTATATATTTCAGGTTTTGTTTCGATTGTTGCATTACTGAGTAGAGATATATAATAGTTTAACATTATCAATAAATATTTCTGTTTTTTCGTTTGTTTCATATTCTGGTCTAATGGCGTTAAAGAACAACCTAAATTGAGTTGCAGATGTATTTATCACAAAATAATTCAGATCAATATACACCGTTTTCCAAGTATCTGAAGGATTAAATCCGTAGACATACTTTCTAACTTCTGCAACAGAAGCACCATTATACTCTAGAGCAAAAATACCAAAACTAAAAGTATCTGTACACATAAAACTAACTTCTAAAAAGGCTTTACCTTCTTGTTCTATTTCATATAACTTTGAACTACGACATTCAAAAATCGGTCTGTCATCATCAAGAGCAACATACATTGACTTTCCTTCTTGAGCACGACTATCATTTATAAGGGCAATAGTAGTATCACTTTGGGCACTAATTTCGAACTCAATTCCTATATCTTCAAAATCTTCAATTAAATCAAATGTTGCAGGTCGATAAGTAAATTCAGGCGTAATTTTTAGAATACCACCCTGAGTAAGAATCGAATCAGTATAAAACCCGAACATCATTGGATAAATATCATGATTTGAATCCGATCCAGAATTTCTAATTCCAGGCTCAATTTGAATTGACTGCATCCCAAATTCTAGAACTGGCACTTTGAAAGGCACTTCAAAAACACCAATAAGTTTGTTGTTTACATAAAGCCAGCAATCACTAATATCGTGAATAGAGGTTCCTTGAGTAGGAGAACTTATTTTCACCTTAACAGTATCAACTTGAATGTATGAAGGAATCTGTTCTGAAGGATTAATCACCTCACAAGATGAAAACAAAAACAACAAAAGAATAACACTGAAAAATAATAAAACTTTGCTCACAATAAAAATATTTCTTAATTATGTAAAATTATGAACGCAAATATATGGGTAATATTGCATTTTGAAAACAAATATTTTACATTGAGGTTGAGAGCTTAATTTTTTCTTTTATAAGAGCTGCTATTTCATAGGTTTTAAGAACAGTTTCGATATCTACTTCGGGTGATTTGTCGAAAACTATTGATTTTGCAAAAGATGAAAATTCATCGAAATATAAATTATTTGGTTTTACAGGAATAGGATCTACGATTAAGTCACCTATATTTTCCTGAAATAATTTAATATCACTACCTGAATTGCGTTTTTTTACCTGCCATGCTTTATTCCTGCACAAATCGATACTTGTGTAATCCTTATCACAATAAAAACTTACTTCATGAGAATTTTCAGTTGCGATTCTGCCCGATGTTAACTGTGCAACACTCCCATTCATAAACTCCAATCGCACATTTAAAATATCTGGACCTGCAAAATTTATTGAAGTTGCATTAGCGTGAACATTTTTCACATTTGATCTAATTACACTTAGAACAATGTCAATATCATTAATCAGCATATCCATTAAAACCGAACAGCCTTCAGTATCAAAATTAAATCGTCTAAAATTATTAGCTTGAATAAATTTAGGATTATAAATAAAAGGTTTTGCGGAAAGAAATGTGTTATTAAATCTATGATGAAATCCAGCTTGAACTTTTACATTTGCTTCAGCAATAATTCCAGAAAGCTTATTTACATCTCGATTGTAATAGTCGGCACTTGGTTCAAAAAACACATGCTTAGAATTCTTAACTAAAAGTTCTACATTATCCAAACCAGAGAAAGGCGAAAGTGCAATTATAGCATCTACATCTTGTAATAAAGACTCTGATTTTGCATAATTTTTCAGCATCATTCCACCAAAGTCAGAATAATCATTACTAGATATTTCAGGGCAATACATTCCAATTAGATTTAATTCAGGAACATCCATGATTTTCTCAAGAATATCGTGATCAATATCTAAATGTCCGTAAATACCAGTCTTAATCATAATCTGAATTTTGTGTAAAAATAGAACAATAAAAAATGTAATATTTAATCATAAATAAGTACTTTTCAACCTACATTTGTTAAAACCGTTTATTTGCAAAGTTCCTAACCTATTTTATGTTTCACAGAAATCAACAATAGAACCTTCAATTATTAGAAAACAAAAGCCACTTTAGCAATTTCAAGAACAATCAAAAACCAACATAAAACGCAATGGGATAGGTATTTAAAATATATTTTTATAAATACTTAAATTTATTTTGCATTATTTGCAATCTTATTTTACCTTTGCAGCCCGAAACAAAATGGTCTAGTAGCTCAGCTGGATAGAGCAACGGCCTTCTAAGCCGTAGGTCTCAGGTTCGAATCCTGACTAGATCACAAAAAGCCTCATCAATGAGGCTTTTTGTTTTAATATCATTAAAGATTTATAACAGATAGCATATTTAAAAATGAATAATAATCCACAGTAATTCAAATAATTTTCTAATTCTTAACAATTTCAAAAAGTTTTTTTTTAATTTTGAACCAAAATTATGTGAGATGAAAACAAAAATGAAAACAATTGCAGCACTAGTTATTATTACAACGATTTGCCTTACATCTTGTAAAAATTCACAAGACAACAAAAACGACCTTGACAGTCAAACAAAGACTTCGAAATACGATTATACTGGAGACAAACTGGTTATAACAGATAAAATAATGTACGATGTGCCAATTGTTAATGCAGTTATTGGCGATCGTTCAAAAAATAGCCCTGACTGGTTCTGGGAAAACCTTCCGACACCTGATGCTGATGAATTTATTAAAAATCTTCTTGCAGATGCGATGAGTGGGAAACTAAAAACTTATTACTACGATATGACAGGAAATTACGAAAGCTTCGATTTAATAAAAGAAGCAGATCTAATGCCCTACATGGATGATGTTATGAATTACGAGTTCGAGTTAGTTGACACAACAGTTTCTAGATTCAAAACCGAAAAAATTAGTATAAAGCTTGACTATACAAATGTTATAAAACTACGATTTCTTGAAGAATGGTTTGTAGCCGATGGAAAATTCTATAAACGAGTAATTGCAGTTGCGCCATACTTTGTTATTGAATATCCAAAAATGGAAACGATAAATGCCGTTTATTTCTGGATACTACTCGACGAGAAAGATAAATAAACAAATTATGAGCTCCATATGCTCGTGTACTTTTTATTTTCGGAATCATTTATTAAATTTGCAATTTACACATGGAAGGATTTTCACTCATATATCACAAAGAATCAATTGAATTTGCAACGGTCGCTAAAGAGTTTTTATCTTTTATGGAAGCAGCAAAAGACATTTCAAAAGAGGATTTTGTTGACAAATCTGTAAAGATATTGCCACTTTTGTATTTAAAAGGAACTTTGTTGCCAATTGTCATTGAATTTGATGAAGAATTTACTGAAAAATTTGTAGACGAGTCAACATGGTCTTTTATTCAACAAGCAGCAGCAGCAAAACTCGACGAAGACGATCTATATGTACAAGTTCAAGATGCTGGTGTCGTTAATAGTATTGACTATCTAAACGTTGGATTGTCAGAATTATTTGCTGATATTTATCAAGAAACTGGCGATTTTATTGGAGCTTATCGAACTGGTAATGACGAAACAATGATGGCTGCATTATATTATTGTCAGCAAAATTTCGAAACATATTGGGGAGTTAGAATCTTAGTTTTACTTAAAAGTTTACACGAAATAAAATACAACACTAATAACGAAGACGAAATTTGATTTTTAAAGCAAGCATAACAGATCCTGAAATACAGGAATTGCCCTTATTTTCATACCAAGGAGAGATTATTGTAGTTGATAGTCAGGAAATATTTGAACATATAAAACCCGAATTATTTCTAGATAAGACTTGGGGATTTGACACAGAAACTAAACCATGCTTTCAAAAAGGAGCAGCGAATAGCACTCCTGTTTCTTTGCTCCAAATAAGCAGTGCTGAAAAAACATATTTATTTCGTTTAAACAAGCTAAAAATTCAGAAAGAAGTAATAAGACTATTGGCCTCTCCTACTTATGCAAAAATTGGGGTTTCTATTCGCGACGATTTAAAGTCGTTAAAAAAACTACACAATTTTGCTCCTGCAGGGTTTATCGAATTACAGGAAATGGCAAAGCTTTATGGCATTACAGATATGAGTTTGAAAAAATTGGCTGCAATAGTTCTGGGTGTGAGAATTTCTAAAGCACAACAATTAAGCAATTGGGCAGCTGAAGAATTAAACGAAAAACAAATTAGATATGCTGCAACAGATTCATGGATTAGTAGAGCAATCTATATCCAACTAATAAACTCAGAAAAAATATGATATCCACCGAATATTTCCACCGAGTACTTTACGCCGATACAGATGCTATGGGCGTAATGTATTATGCAAATTATTTAAGAGTTTACGAAGCTGCGCGTGGTGATTTTATGCGAAAAATAGGATTCTCTGTCTCCGAAATGGAAAGTCGTGGCATTATTTGCCCCGCAATTAATGTAAAAATTGATTATTTTCTGTTTGCAAAATTTGATTGGGAAGTAAAAGTTATTTCCTCAATTGAAGGAATTCCATCATCAAAACTTGTATTTAAACAGGAAATGTTTAGCCCTGATAACAAAATAGTTAATCGTGCAATTATTACTTTAGGCTTTGTAAATGCCGAAAAATTCAAAGCTGTTCGTTGCCCTATTTGGGTAGCAGACATTTTTAAATCCGCACAGGAAAATTTTATATTAAAATAATTTCAACACTCTCTTTTAAGACAATTTTTTTAATTAATTCACGTTTAGTACATTTGAAAAAGCAAAACTTATGACAAGAATAAAAACACTTCTCTTGCTCCTATTATTTATAGGTTGTAGCCAACTTGTAAATGCCCAAAAATATACTATTAGTGGCTATGTTCAAGACATGAGATCTGGAGAAAAGATTTACAGTGCAAATGTTTATGATTTAAGAACAAAACTTGGCACAACAACAAATGAATATGGATTTTTTAGTCTTACGCTTCCACCCGATTCAATAGACCTCTCAGTTTCTTTTGTTGGGTACTCTGCCTTTACAACAAAAATGCTTTTAAAATCCGACATTCATTTAACTATTGAACTCGATCCTTCTATCCAATTAGCAGAGGTAATTATTAGAGATAAAAAATCTGACGAAATGGTAAAGAGCACTCAAATGAGTTTGATCGACATGCCTATTACCCAGATAAAAGCATTACCTGTTTTATTGGGTGAAGCCGACGTTCTAAAATCCCTGCAACTAATGCCAGGAGTACAATCTGGCAGCGAAGGAAGTAGTGGTTTATATGTTAGAGGTGGTGGTCCTGATCAAAATCTCATTCTCCTTGACGGTGTTCCTGTATATAATGCCACTCACCTATTTGGCTTCTTTTCTGTTTTTAACACAGATGCAATTTCTAGTGTTAAGCTAATTAAAGGTGGTTTTCCTGCGCGCTATGGTGGAAGATTATCTTCGGTAATCGACATTAGGATGAAAGAAGGTAACATGAAAGAGTTTCATGGTGAAGGTTCTATTGGTAATATTTCGACAAAACTAACATTTGAAGGTCCAATTATTAAAGATAAAACTTCGTTTATTGTTTCGGCGCGACGAACATATATCGATGTGCTGGCTGCTCCAATTATTCAAGCAATTAATAATTCGTTTGGAACAGGAGAAAAAATGAGAGCCGGTTATTTTTTCTATGATGCTAATGTTAAAATTAACCATAAATTTAGCGAAAAAGACAGACTATATGCAAGTTTCTACGCTGGCAGGGATAAGGCTTATACTTTTACCGAGCAAACCTATGTGTATGATGACACAACAAACACCGAGTCGGCGGGTTTCGACTTGTTTTGGGGAAATGTTACTGGTGCTTTAAGGTGGAATCATATTTTTACAAATAAGCTATTTGCAAATGTAACTGCTGTTTACAGCAATTATCTTTTTACTACTCGTCAACAATATATTCAGCAACGTGGCGGAGAGCCATCTTCCGAATTTCTTTTTGAATATAATTCTGGAATAAACAATGTAGGTGGCACAATAGATTTTGATTATAATCCTGCGCCAAAACACAGTATAAAATTTGGTGCAAATTATTTATATCACACTTTTAAACCTGGCATCTCAACATTTAAAATTGCAGAAGGGTCTTCAAGTATTCAACAGAATTTTGGGAATCAGAATATATATGCAAATGAATTTTATGGATATGCAGAAGACTCTTGGGATGTTTCTGGGATTATCAAAATGAATTTAGGTGGACATTTTTCGGGTTTCTCAGTAAAAGATAGATTTTACAAATCATTCCAACCCAGAGTTTCTTTACGAATCCTTGTAAATGATAAATTATCGATTAAAGCTGCGTACTCACACATGAGTCAATACATCCATTTACTTACAAACTCTACTATTGGTTTGCCTACCGATCTTTGGTTACCATCAACAGATTCTATTCAACCTGAAAACTCGAAACAAGCGGCACTTGGAATTGCCTACAACATTAACGACAATTGGGATTTATCTATAGAGGGATATTACAAGACCATGGAAAATCTTATCGAGTACAAAGAAGGGGCAAGCTTTTTCCAACTTTCTACCGACTGGGAATCGAAGATAGAAACAGGGCTAGGTTATTCTTATGGAACAGAGGTATTATTGCGCAAAAACTTTGGAAAACTTACTGGCTGGATTGGCTACACTTTATCATGGTCATGGCGAAAATTTGAAAATATTAATTTTGGGGAGCCATTCCCATATAAATATGACAGAAGGCATGACATTTCAATTGTAGCAATGTATAAGCTAAACGACAATATTGATTTTGGAATGACCTGGGTTTATGGAACTGGAAATGCTGTTACTCTAGGAGTTGCACGCTATTCATCTATTTTTATCGAAAACTACAATGGGTCTACTTATTCACCAGAAATTGAATATTACAATGGTCGAAATTCTTATAGAACACCCGCTTATCATCGCCTTGATGTAAGTGCAAACTTTCACAAAGAAAAAAAATGGGGCGAACGCACGTGGAGTGTTGGACTTTATAATGCATACAGCCGTCAAAACCCTTTTTATCTATACTTCGGCTACCAAAACAATGCTAGAGTACTTAAACAAGTTAGTTTATTCCCAATAATTCCATCAGTGAGATATGCATTTAAATTTTAATATCATGAAAAAACTTTTAATATTTGCCAGTATAATCATTCTATTTTTTATTGGAATAGCATGCGAAAAAACCATTGATATTGATCTTGAGGACGCTAAAATTCGAATCGTTTTAAATTCTGGACTTACACCTGATTCAATAATTAGTGTAAATATTACTCGAAGCCGACATATACTAGATAATGCTGATATAATTCCACTGGCAGATGCTGTTGTTAAACTTTACGAGGACGATGTATTTATTGGGAATATGACATATAAATACAACGGCTTTTATACAATAGACTATTATCCAATTATTGGTAAAACATATAAAGTAGAAGTTGAACACAGTAATTTCGACAATGTATTTGGACTTACTAAAATCCCAGAATCAGTAAACATATTAAGTATTGATACAACAAAATCATTTGATGAAAATGGTAATGAATACTATAATTTCTTTATAAAGTTTAGAGATCCTTCGTTAACATCAAATTATTACATGGTGAGCATGCGCAATAGATATTCGTATGAGATGTGGGATGAAAACATGATAACCATCGACACCCTTTATGTAGGCCCTGACACAACAATTGTGCAAGAAGAGCATGGTGGATATAGGTGGGTCGAAACTACAGATAAAATTTGGTTTCAAACTGACGATATGATTGTTGATGCTCAAATTTATAATAGTAACTCTGTTATTTTCTCCGATGAGTTAATAGATGGACAAGAGTATTTATTAAAATTGAAGGTTGATAAATATAATTTTTATCAAGATACAAATCAAATTTATGTGGATTTTTATTCCATTTCACCAGAATATTACAAATACCTAGTTTCATTTAATAAACATCAAGAAGCCCACAATGATCCATTTGCAGAACCTGTAATAGTTTTTTCAAACATTGTTGATGGTATCGGGATTCTTGGAGGTATGTCGTCCAAAACAGACTCATTGCAAATAGTATCAGAAGGTTATATTTACTATGAATAAAAAAAATGAAAATTAGCCAAAAGCAATTCGAAGTAAAACATGAATATCTTAAATCTCAAATAGAAAGCTACTGGCTTTTTGAAGCTCATGGTGAAAATTTCGCATCAGGTTTTATCTCCGTTCCGCCACTTGGCAATCCTTGCATTCATTTCCATTTAGAAAAAATAGAAGATTTTTATTCGCGAGAGAATTACAATCATAAATCAATAATTATTGGTCAAATCACTGCTCACATACAACTTAATCCTTCAAATAAATTAAATCTATTTGTCGTAAATTTTAAGCCCTATGGATTATACAATTTTTTAGGCATTACTCCTCCAAGCAAGTCTGAAAATTCATTTAATAGTGCCGAAGTCTTTGGCAAAGAAAAAATTGAACAAATAATTTTAGATCTTAGCAAGAGTAAAAATAATGAAGCAAAAGTTCAAATTATTGAAGATTTTTTAATTAATAATATCAATCCTGCAAAAAGACAATATAATTATTTAGACTCAATTATTGATATTATAGTTCATGAAAATGGATTAGTGAATATAAATGGATTAATTCAAAACAAGTGTTCAATTAGAACATTGCAAAGATATTTTGCTGAAGTAATTGGCATAAATCCAAAAACATTTACAAAAATATTAAGGCATAAATATATTTTAAATCTAATCTACCAAAAACCAGAGTTAAAGTGGAACGATCTAATTTTTCACGGTTTTTATTTTGACAATTCACACTTTACAAAAGATTTCAAGGATTTTTCATCCTTAAAACCAATTGAATATCTTTCTCAAAAAAATTCAATAATTTCGGAAATCCTCAAATAATACAAACAAACGATACGCTTTATAAGAATTATTTTACCTTTTGTCGTGTTTTTACATGTCTTTTTTAATTTTTATTCTCAAATTTGTAGAACACTCATCTAATTTAGATTTGTTAGTTCACGCTTTTCTCAAAAATTGCAGCAGTTTCAAGTTAATAAACTGCGACTTCAAATTTAACCGGTCTTGAAAAGCTGTCATAGCTAACTTTGACCGGTTTTTGTTTTATATGTTCTAAATATCAGACATAATTCAATGACCTTTTGATTTTAGAATAAATTATTAAACAATAAAATTATAATTATGAGACAAAAATTATTACTCTTGGCAGTCCTACTTTTTGCAGTATTTTTTTCTGCATTTAGCCAAATTAACTTGGAACGTGTTGTAAAAAACAGTAAGAAAAAAGCCGAAGATAAAATAGAAAACCGAATTGAGAACAAAATAGACAAAGGTGTTGATAACGCTCTAGACGATATCGAAGGAAGCGTAAAAAATGATAAATCAGATAAATCAGACAAATCAGATAAATCAGATAAAAAGGATAAGGCCGATAAAAAAGATAAAAATAAGGATAATGAGGATGACATGGTTGGTGGCAATGATAAAACAGAGACACAATCATCTGATGCAAATACTGAAAAATCAGAGAAAAACAAACCCACTGTTGAACCTGAAAAGCCAAAATCACCTACTGTAGTTTGGAACAAATTCGATTTTATTCCTGGCGACAAAATTATCTTTGAAGATGCACCATCAGCATCTGAAGAAAACGGAGAGTTTCCAAGCAAATGGGATCTAAACTCAGGAGTCTCTGAGATTATGAATGTTGACGGCGAAAATGTAATAGCGTTTTTAGCTCCCAATACAGAAATAGTACCTTTTCTAAAAAATGCTAAACAAGATTATCTTCCTGAAATATTTACCATTGAAATGGATATTTATTTTGTTCCAGGATATTCAAACCGATATTACATATCACTTAATGATAAAAAGAACCAGAAAGATGTAGATTATTTTACAATTTATGTAAACGAAATTGAAATAGGTGACTATAAAGCTGCTTACCCAGGCAAAGCTGGAAACAATGACAAACTTGGTGGCTGGAGACATATTTCAATTGCTTTTACCAACGGTAAACTAAAAGCATATATGGATGATACCAGATTAATAAATGTTCCGCATTACGAAAAAAATCCAACAGGGTTAACAATTGAAGGTGAATTGTATTCTAACGATACTAAAGTGAAATACGTGAAAAACGTTCGCATTGCCGAAGGTGGTGTAAAATACTACGATAGAGCAATGCAAGATGGAAAAATCGTTGTAAACGGCATTCGATTCGATATTGGTAAAGCAACACTTAAACCAGAATCTATGGGACCTATAAATGAAATTTATGATTTAATGGTTAAACAACCTGAATTAAATTTTAGTGTCGAAGGCCATACCGATAGCGATGGTGATGATGCCACAAATCAGAAATTATCAGAAGAAAGAGCAAAAACGGTAATGAATCAACTCATCATTATGGGTATTGATAAATCTAGAATAAAATCTCAGGGATTTGGAGAATCAAAACCTTTAAATGAGAACACTTCTACCGAAGGTAAAGCTCAAAACAGAAGAGTGGAGTTTGTAAAATTCTAAGAAAAAAATAATATGAAAAAAAATATTTTAGCCATAGTAATTCTTATCACTATTTCGATTGCTGCGAATGCCCAAGTTACAAAAGGGCAATATGGTTTTAAATCTGGTCATGTAGAGTACGAGCTAACAGGCAATACTACTGGAACAAGGTCGCTGTGGTGGGATGATTTTGGTGCAAAAAGCCGTACAGAAACGAATTCTGTAACAAAAATTGAAATGTTTGGCATTAAAAACGAAACAAAAATGCACACCGTAAATGTAATTAATGGTGAAAAATACTGGTTTGCCAACTTGGATGATAAGACTGGCCAGGAAGGTTCGTTAACAGCATTGTTAGGATATACTGAAATCGACGAAATGACAGTTTCGGAAAAAGAAGAATTGGGAAACCAGATAATTGACAGTTTAGGCGGTGAGAGAATTGGCACAGAAATGTTTCTTGGTTGTAACTGCGACATTGTAAGTATGTTAGGTTCAAAAAGCTGGAATTGCAAAGGCGTTATCCTAAAATCAGAAGTCGAAACAATGGGAATTGTTGCTCACGAAATAGCCACAAGCTTTGATAAAAATATTATTGTTCCGGCAATAAAATTTGAAAAAGTTCTCGGTATAACTTACACTAACAACGACGAGGAGATGAAAATGTTACAACAATACTTGAATACAGAAGGTTACAGTGGAGATGATGATTAATCTGAATTATTCAATAATACGATAGTTTTAGTTCAATAAAATTCCTTCTGCTGTAATGGTGGAAGGAATTTTTAGTTTTTATAAACAAAACCATCCTTAAACGTGTTTAAATAATATATAATAAACTATTAAAAAAAAATCAATAATCATGACAGAATCTAAAACAACAGAAATCTTAAAAATGGCCATTTTAATGGAAAATCGCGGCAAGGCATTTTATAAAAAAGTTGCGGAACAAACCGAAAACGCCGAAGTGAAAAATATTTTTAATATTATGGCAGATGAAGAGCAAGTGCATATCCAGTTTCTATCTGAACAATTTGCATATTATCAAAAAAACAATAAATTAAATCCAGAAAAGACAAGCCTAGCACAAGCAGACGACAGTATTGCAAACACAATTCTCTCAAAAGATATTAAAAAGAATATTTCTGCTGCAGGTTACGAAGCTGCTGCAATCTCTGCGGCTATAGATATGGAAAAGAAAGCTATCGCACTTTATTCTGAAAGAGCAGAAACTGCAACTGATGAAAGCGAGAAAGAACTTTACACATGGTTATCTAATTGGGAAAACGACCACCTCCAAATTTTAGCCCAACTTGACAAAGAACTGATGGAACAAATTTGGTACGACAATAGCTTTTGGCCATTTTAATTTTGCGGAAATAAATCATTGCTTAAGTTTTTTGCATACTTAACCAATTTATTAGCTAATACTCTGGATTACCAGTTCCGACAATTTCGCCAGTTGGGGCGGCGGCGATTCCGAGTACCACGTCGAGGATTTGACCAAACTGTTCAAGGCCGTGGATTATGTGTCCATGCATACCTACCCGATGCACGACACGCATTACAACCCTGCTTTTTGGGGAAATTTCGAAGGCGAAGAAACCCTGTCGGATACCGCTAAAATCACCGCTGCCATGACCCGTGCGAGGGACTACGCCAAGTCGCAATACCAAAGCGTCGCAAAATATATGAAGGGCTTGGGCATTGAAAAACCCATCCATATCGGTGAAACGGGCTGGGCCGGTTCATCTGACGGCCACTATGGGCAGGACGGTTCAAAAGCCTGCGATGAATACAAGGAAGCGTTGTATTACCACCTCCTTCGGGACTGGACGAATCGGGAAGGAATTGCCTGTTTCTACTTTGAAGCCTTTGATGAAATCTGGAAGGATGCCGCCAATCCCGCCGGTTCGGAAAATCATTTTGGCCTGTTCACGCTGGACGGCCAAGCGAAATATGCGCTGTGGGATTTGGTGGATAAAGGCGTTTTCAAAGGTTTGACCAGGGGCGGGCATGTGATTGGAAAGACGTTTGGCGGCGACAAGCAAGCATTGATGAAAGAGGTCTTGCTGCCACCGATGAAGAAAGGGTTGGCTGTGGGCAATTGATTAAAAGTGGCGTCGCTTTTTTTGTCATTGCCGTAGGCAAACTGCAACGTCACGAGGGCTGCCATACGTGACTTCCCCCATGACGTTGCAGGTTGCCTGCGGAAATGACAAAGCGGCGTTGAAAAAACCACCTTTCCGAAAGTTTAAAACTTTCGGAAAGGT
>JBBQCZ010000024.1:0-32034 GCA_038319215.1 Bacteroidales bacterium
AGCCTACTTCCGTTTATGCAGACATGACAAAGAAATGAAAAAACAAAATACAATCTTAATTTGGATGAAAATAAATACCATTAAAAATGTCCATTACAAGATAAGGTCTCCTAAAAACCATTATTTTTGTCCATTACTCCTCATTTTATATATCCTGATGTTAATTTGTTTCGCAGTTCAATCAAAAGTTATCAGATAAAGTTAGAAAATGAGCTACTTTTTTAAGATTTTCTATAAAAATGACTTTTTAGCTGAATTTATTTTGCAACCTGCTTAATAAATATACCGAATTATACAGAGAGGGTTTTGCTTTGTAGATCTACAATAATTATAGCAACAACAAATAATTATAGCACAAAAGCTATATATATTTAAACTATCAGCAATTTACTAATCCTTGTAATAAATATTTTCAAACCGTTAAATTAGGCATTAATAAGGTATTCTATGTCTAATATAGAACTATGTTTGAAGTTGTAAGGTCAAAAAGCCTGTATATTTATAATGTATTCGCCAATAAACAAAAAGTATGATACGTGGAAACCAGCAAAATGTCAAAGCTGACAGATTTAAAATGAAAGGATTATACTTATTTTTTGGCGGGCGGTTCAAAATCTTAACTAACCCTAAAATCTGAGATATGAAAACTTTATTCAAATTAAACAAAACCAGCCCCAACAGGCTTAATTTTATTCCAATGAGCACAAAATCGTTCAAAAGAACTTCTGTTTTAATTGCAATATTTTTAATATTCGCATTATTAAAACCGGTATCAATTTATTCGCAAGCATCGGCAAGTACAAACTATTCAACTCAAACAGGAAATCTTGGAACCAGTTATAGTTGGATTAATTGCTCCAGTGGCACAAGTATTATTACTGGTGATGATACTCAGGCATCTGTGACCTGGCCCTTTAGCTTTAGTTTCTACAATAACAATTATACAACAGCAAACAGTTTAAGTGTGGCCACAAATGGTTTTATTAGGTTAGATGGCGTTGCTGCAGGAAGTAATTATTCGGGTTCTAGTTCTTACGATTTGACAGCTTCGGCTACTGGTTTTGGTCAGATTATTAGTATGTCAATGTACGATTGTTATGTGGGTAGAACTGCCTCTTCATGGATAAAATACTTGGTTACAGGTACAGCTCCATACCGAGTTTTAACAATTGAATACAATAATATTGAAGTCCCATATTATGCAGGTCTATATGCAAATGTGCAAGTAAGCTTTTATGAATCACTTAATAAAGTAGTATTAAAATTCGGAACTGATAATACAAATGTTTCAGGTGTTGACATTGGTATTCACAGTGGTGTAAATGGTTATTTTAACAAGTGGCAGGAAGTACTAAGTGGTACAAACAACACATGGATTGAATATACACCGCCAGTAAAAGTTTTAGCTACTCAAGGAACCTCGCTCGCTTATTACACAACTCTTAAAGCTGCATTTGATAAAATAAATAGCGGAACTCATCAAGGGGATATTACAATTCAGATTCAAGAGAATACGGTGGAAACAGCATCTGCAGTTTTAAATGCAAGTGGAACGGGAAGTGCAAATTATGCATCTGTAAATGTTTTTCCTACTGCATCAGGCAAATCTATTACTGGTAATCTAGCCACACCTTTAATTGATCTCAATGGAGCAGATAATGTTACAATTGATGGTAGAGTAAATGGAATAGGGACTACAAAAGATTTAATTATTGCCAATTCTAGTACTTCTTCGGTTGCAGGAACTTCGACTATTAGATTAATTAATGATGCAACAAACAACATTATTAAATACAGCACAATTAAAGGATCGCAAACTTTGGCAAGCAGCGGAATTATTTACTTTGCCACATCAACTGGTATCACAGGTAATGACGGTAATTCAATTAGCAATAATAATATTACCAATTCTTTGAATGCCAACAGACCAGTGAATGCAATTTATTCATCTGGCACGACAGGGAAAGAAAATAGTAATAATTCGATTGCCAATAATAATATTTACGATTTCTTAAAATACAGCACCTCGTCAAACGGAATTTTTATTTCATCTAATTCTACTAATTTCAATATTATTGCAAATTCGTTTTACGAAACAACATCATTTGTCTCATCTGGAACTGTAGCATATAATGCTATTCAGATTGACAATATTACTGGCGATGGATTTACTGTTTCGGATAATTATTTTGGCGGAAGTTCGGCAAGTTGCGGCGGGACTGCCTGGACTAAAACAAATGCAGCAAACAATGTTTTTAATGCAATACTTTTATCAATTAGCACAACAAATGCTAGTTCCGTTCAAAATAATACTATCCGCAATTTCAATTGGAGTAATTCTTCAAATGCTGCATGGACAGGTATAAATATAGCAAATGGAACTGTAAATTTAGGAACTGTTACTGGAAACACAATCGGTTCTAATACAGGAAACGGCTCTATTACAGTAACTGGGGCAACAAATGGTCAGAATATTTATGGAATTTACATTTCTACTTCTGGTATAGTTGATTGCAAAAATAACACAATTGGCTCTATCACTTCAGCAAATGGGGCAACATTTTCTAGCAATATTTTCGGTATATACAAATCTGCAAGCGCTGGAACAATTACGGTAAGTAATAATTCAATTGGAAGCAATTCGACTAGCAATAGCATCAACGCAAGTTCATCAAGCACCTCAAATCCTCAGACAATAAATGGAATTTGTAGTTTGGGCACTGGCACAACAATTATATCTGACAATACAATTGCAAATTTAAACAATTCAGCAACTGGTGTATCAAACTCTTCAACTTGTGGTATTCTTACTTCCTCAGGTTCAAATGCAATTCAAAACAATACTATCTATAATATTTCAAGTTCAAGTGCACAATCGGGAACTGGGACAAGTGCATCGGCGGTTGGAATTATGCAAAAAAGTAAAATTGCAGCAACATCTCAATCTGTTAACGGAAATGTAGTTTATAATATTTCAAATACTAACTCGTCTGCTAGGGTTGATGTTTATGGAATTTACTATGCTGGTCCTTCAGCTGGAATAAATATTATTATTGGAAATTTTATCCATGACTTATCCATTTCTTCTTCAAATACGTCGTCTGATATGGATGGCATTGTTCTTAATGATGGATTAACAACTTGTGCAAACAATATTATTACATTAGGAAATAACCTAACTAATGGTTATAAAATAAATGGAATATGGGATAATAGTGGAGCAACCAATAACAATAGCATTTATTTCAATACTGTTTATATCGGCGGTACTGTTACAGGAACTACTTCATCAACAAGTGCTTTATGGAATGCTGCCAATACATCTACAAGAAATTATAGAAATAATGTTTTTGTAAATGCACGTTCAGGTGGTTCAACAGGAACTCATTACGCAATAAGACTTGCAGGAACAACAACATTAACTATTGATTACAACGACTACTTCGTTTCTGGCACAGGTGGAGTGTTAGCTTATCTGGGTTCAAACCAATCAACCCTAGCCAACTTACAAACTGCAACAGGTCAAGATGCAAATAGTTTGGCAAATAATCCACTATTTACAAATGCAGGTGGATTAAACGTAGCTGACTACTATACCGCTGCCTCTTTAGTCGGCGTTGATGGTACAGGTGTAACAACTGGGTTTTATGGAATTACTAGAAATATACCTCCTAAGATGGGTGCCTTAGAATCGAATAGTTACATTTGGCAAGGAGCCACTAGTACAAACTTTGCTACTGCAACAAACTGGTTAAACGGAACTGTTCCTCCAAATGGTGCTGACATTACTTTTGCTGCTAATCCTTCTAATCACTGCGTTTTAGACCAAGACAGAATTCTTAGGAATATTTATAATGCTCAGGGCACTGACGAATTGGTCGTGAACGGCAAACAGCTAACAATTACTGGAAATCTAATATTTAGCAATGGTGCGCAAATAAATGCAAACTCAGCTTCTTCCGTGATAATTTTTGAAGGAACAGAACCTCAAGCAATTCCAACTGGGGCATTTGTGAGCAATACTATTGAAGCTTTGACTTTAAATAATGCTCATGGTTTGACGCAAAATGGGAATATTATTATTACTTCAAATTATTCTCTTACAACTGGAGACTATAATATTGGTGCAAATACTCTTACAATTAACGGAGCAATTTCCATAACCAATGGAAACTTAACTGGTGGAAGTACTTCAAATATTACTATTGGAGGTTCAGGAGCAAGTACAAATTTACCCGAAGTAATTGTAAATAATTTGATTTTAAATCGTTCAAACGGAATCAACTTAGCTGGAAATCTAAGTGTCGGTGGAGCATTAACACTAACATCAGGAACCATTTCAGTGGGTGCAAATATTTTAACCATTAATGGAAGTTCTCCAACACGAACAAGCGGAAATATTAATGCGAGTAATGCTGGAGCAACATTAGCTTTTAATAATTCATCTGCAATTACTTTAGCTGCTTCAATAATCACCTCTTCAATAAACAATTTAACTATTAGTGGTGCTGGTGGAATAACTTCTGTTGATGATTTGACCGTCACTGGGATTTTAAATTTGTCAGCACAAAATCCAACTGCAACAAAAGGCACATTGGATATGTTAAATGGTGCGACAATTAAAACACTTAATATGGGTGCAAATGCCAGCACAATTGGACAAGGTGAAGTTTCGGGTATCATTAAAAGAACAACAATAAATTCATCAGTACTTTATACTTTTGGAAGTCAATACACAACAGCATATTTTACTACAGATGGAACAATCCCTACAGAAATTAGTGCAAAAATTACTTTTGGAAGCACTCCATCATGGAGGTCTGGTGCAATAAACCGCGAGATTGAGATTATTCAAACAGGAGGTAGCGGAACAAAAGCGATGTTTACTTGCCATTATCTCGATTCAGAACTAAATGGTAATGATGAGAATAGATTAGCTTTTTGGACAAAATATCTAAGTTTTGAGTATGGACGTTCTGGAATAAATACCCAAGAAAATTGGGTTAGTCTTTCAAATGTTAATGTTGCATTTTTCCCTTCTTCGTTTGATGCAGCAAAAATTTTAACACTTGATGAATTTAGCACAGTTGCAACAATAACATGGAATGGCTCAGTTTCAGATTCGTGGACAAGTGTCGAAAATTGGACACCAAATTCTGGACCTTCTGCTGAAAAAAATATTATTATTCCAAATTCGGCAACCACACCAAATTCACCAACATTGCCAGCACTAACCGAAATAAAAACTTTAACAATTGAGCCTAATGGAATAATAAACGCTGTGGCAGGTGCACAATTAACAATAAATGGCGGTAATGGTGCTTGGATAAATAATGGTGGAACTTTAAACCCAAATACAAGTACAGTGATATTCTCAAATGCCTCACCAACATTAACAGGGGCTACAAGTTTTTATGATGTAACTATTAACACTGGAACAACACTAATGCTGCTATATGCTTCAACTATGAGAATTGCTGGTGCAGTAACTAATAATGGAGTTTGGAGAACAGTAATTGGAGGTAATAGCACTGTAGAATATAATGGTGGAAATCAAACTGTAGTTGTTCCAAATGCTTCAACAAATAGATATTATAACCTCATTTTAAGTGGCACAGGAACAAAAACACTACCAAGTTCAGCATTAAATATTGTAGGGAGTTTCTCGATTATGGATGATGTTACTACAACTGGAGCGGCTGCACTTACGATTGGAGGTAATTTGCATATTGATGATGGAGCTACATTTTCAACAGGTGCTTTTGACCATTCATTAGCTGGCAACTTCCATAATGATGGAACATTTTCTGAATCAGCTTCACATTCGATTACTTTTAACGGAACAGTTAAGCAAACAATTCTTGGAAATTCTGAAACAACTTTCGAAAAATTAATTATCAATAATACAGCAGGAGTTGATTTGTACCAAAATGCTATAATTAATAACTTACTTACTCTTACCAATGGAAATTTAAGTGTTGGAGAAACAAGTTTGACAATTAACGGAGATATTGTCAAAACTGGTGGATTTCTGGTTGTTGATTCACTATCTTCTATTATATTTGGTGGAACTACAGCATTAACCTTACCAAATGCATTGTTCGAGTCAAGTCCATCATTAAACAACTTGACTATTAACAGGGCAGGTGGAGTGATTGCAAGTTCAGATTTTACAGTATTTGGAATTCTTAATCTTCAAAGTGCAAATCCAGTTTCTGGAACTATTGGTAGCTTAGACATGGGAACTAATACCCTGAATATGGGCGAAGATGCTACAACCATTGGGCTTGGGGATGTTACTGGAATTGTTAGGAGAGCATCTTTTTTACCAAATACCGCATATACCTTTGGAAATCAGTTTACCTCTATTACATTTACGGATGGTGGAACATTACCTGAAGAAATTAGCTTAAAAATTAACATTGGCACAGCTCCATTCTATAAAGTAGATGCTATAAAAAGATCTTATGACATTGTTAGAACTGGAGGTGACAATACAAAAATATCATTAAAGCTACACTATTTGGACTCAGAATTGCAAGCCAATTTAGAATCTGAATTAGTAACTTGGGATTACCATGTTGATGAGGCTGGTCTAGTTGAGGAGCATGGGGTTTCAAATTCCAACAATACAGACGAATGGATAAGTATTTCAAACCGAAACTTAACCTATTTACCTACGGTTTTTGATAATCATCTCTGGACTTTATCTAAATCAATAACTCCAAAATTTACTTGGCAAGGCACACCAAGCACTGATTGGAATGATGCAAACAATTGGGCTGGCGGTACAATTCCAATTTCAACCAGCAATGTCATAATTCCCGATGCAAGTACCACCTTGCATGACCCAGAATTATCAGCATCTGCCACAGTGAAAACAATTATAATAAATGATGGTGGCATTTTAGATGGCGGAACAGGCACAATTCTTACAATTACTGGTAGTACCGGTGCATGGCTTAATCTAGGCACATTTAATGCAGGAACTAATACTGTAATTTTCACAAATGCCAATGCTACAATGGCAGACCCAACAAATTTCTACAATGTTACTATCGCTACTGGAGCATCTTTAACTCCTGAAGCCGACAATTTTATGCGAATTGCCGGAACGTTTACAAATAATGGGATTTTAAGGGCAGCATTAATTCCTAATACAATTGAATTCAATGGTACTGGAGATCAAATTATTATTAATCCAAATGGTATAACTCCTGGTTATTATAATCTAATTATTAGTGGAAGTGGAACCAAAACAATGTCTCCTCTTTCGGCAACAACAGTACATGGAGATTTTACTATTACAGGAACAGCTACAGCAGTGTTATCTGATTCTGTTATCGTTTTCGGAAATACCAGTGTCGAAAATGGAGCAACGCTAAATATTAATAACAAAACTCAAATGCTATATGGAAATTTCGAAAATGATGGAACCTTAACTGCAACTACAGGAGGCAATATGGTTTTCCGTGGAACAGCTCAACAGTCTATTTCTGGTAGTTCTACAACTAACTTTGATATTTTAACTATAAATAACTTAAATGGAGTTACTCAATCTTCTCCAGTAAATGTAACAAATAATTTATTATTAAGTAATGGCGATTTGATTGTAGGCAACACAACCTTAGGTTTAAATGGAACTATAACTAGTCCAGGTGGTCAAATTCAAGTTAGTTCATCAACTAATATCAGCTTTGGCGGTGCTGACGCGATAACATTAAACAATAATTTATTTAGCGGAAATCCTTCAATTAACGATTTAACAATCAATCGTTCAGGTGGTGTAGCATTAGCAAATCAAGGAATTGCTGTAAATGGAACATTAAATCTTACATCTGGCACTTTAACAATTGGAGAAAACACACTTACTATTGCAGGTAATTCTCCTGTTAGAACTAGTGGAAACATAAATGCCAGTAACGTTGCAGCTACTCTAGAATTTGCAAACGCAACAGCAATTACTCTTCCAGCTTCGATTTTCACAGGAAATGTAAATAACCTTACACTTAGCGGAATAGGTGGAATTACAGCAGTTGAAAACATTTCATTGAATAGCGTTTTAAATTTGCAAGCTGCTAATCCATCTTCAACAAAAGGTATTCTTGATATGGGCAGCTACACTTTAAACATGGGTGAAAATGCAACAACTACAGGTATTGGTGATCTTACAGGAATTGTTCGCAGACAACACACATTTACTGACGGAGTTGAATACAGCTTCGGAAATCAGTTTACAACAATAGATTTCTTAGGCATTGCAAGTAGCAGTAAACCAACATGGTTAAGTTGTAAAATATCTATTGGCTCTGTTCCTACTTGGAGAGGTGAAGCCGTTAAAAGATATTACAGTTTTGCTCAAAGTGGTGGAACTGATAGGGTAATTGCTAAATTACATTATCTCGATTCTGAGTTACATGATGCTGAAACAGATGAATCGCAACTCGTTTATTGGGATGCTTATGATCCTGCATTTACTCCTAATAATTTTGTAAAACTATACCCACGTAGTAGCAATAATTATAACGACTCAGAAAATTGGATTCAACTAATTGGACCTGCAATAAACTATCTTGCGACCTCCTCAACTTTAGATGTAAAACAATGGAGTTTTAGTTATTCAACTGTAACAGAGCATATTTGGACAGGAAATGGCTCTCCTTCGTATGATGGAGACTGGAGTCTGCCTGGAAACTGGAATGGCGGCGTTCCAACAGCACAAGATAAGGTTGTTATTCCAGATCCTGCAAACCTTCCAACTGATAATAACGGAGATTTAGCACCTTACTGCAATCTTCTTTCTTCAATTACGTCTTGCGTTGCTAAAACTGTTGAAATAAAGTCAAATGCTACTCTAAATGCTAGTGCTTACGATATTACAGTTTATGGTAATGGAGATGCTTGGGTAAATAATGGAACTTTTACTCCTGGCGAAAAAACTGTATATTTTGCAAATGGTATTATTTCAGAAGAAATGCATATTTCTGGAAGTACCCAATTCTATAATTTAAACATTACCGATAAAACTAATGTAATTCCTCAATCAGCTTGCGAGATTTTAATATCAGGAGACCTTACATGCGATGGAACAATATCCGATGCAAATGTTAACACAATTACTTTTAACTCTGCTGTTGCAAATCAAAATTTAATTGGTAGAGGAACTGTAAATATTTACAATTTAACAATGAACAATACTTTTGCTACTGGAGTTTTAAATCTTTTAATGCCAATAAACATATCTAATATTTTAACATTAACCAGCAATAATATAGTTTGCGATGATGTTAACTTTATAAGTATGGGAACGGCATCTACAGTTTCTCCAACAGAAGGAATTGCAACAAGTTATGTTGAAGGGCCAATGGCAAAGATGGGTGATGCAGCGTTTACATTTCCAATTGGGTCGGCAAGTGTTTGGGCTCCAATAGGAATAGAGGCGCCAGCAAGTTCTTCTACAATTTCGGCTACTTACAATGCTGGAGGTGGACCATACAACTGGTCAACGGCTTATATGTGTAGTGGCAGCGATATTGTTTACACTAGTGGGGTAGAAAATTGGGAACTTACAACTACTGACGCTACTCCTGGAGTTACATTATATTGGAAAACTACTGAAAGCGGAATTGTAGAACCTTCCGAAATTGTTGTAGCTCATTACAACGGAAGTTGTTGGGAGAACATGGGCGGAACTGCTACTGGAGATGCGACATCAGGATTTATTACTTCAACTGTCTCTTTTACTTCGTACAGTCCTATTGCTTTTGGAACAAAAACCAAAGCAAATCCATTACCTGTATCATTATTGTATTTTGATATTAATTGTAATAACAAAACTACGCTATTGCAATGGGCTACTGCCAGCGAAATAAACAATAATTACTTTGAGATAGAAAAAAGTCTAGATGCAATAAACTGGGAATATGTAGAACAAATTTTGGGTTCTGGAAATACAAATAGTGTTTTAAACTACAAATTCGAAGTAATAAATACTGACAACTCTTTGGTTTACTATCGTTTAAAACAGGTTGACTATGATGGAAAACAAAGCATAATAGCATTAAAATATGCTGATTGCTCATCGATTCTACAATCTAAAATCACGTTAATGCCAAATCCAGCAAGCCAATTTGTAAAAATTGTATCTGACACAGAATTGTTTAACGAACCATATACTTTAACAAACGCAATGGGACAAATTGTTATGAAAGGTTTTGCTAATAATTATGAAACAGAAATAAATATCGAGAGTCTAAAACCTGGTTTATATCACTTAACTTTACCAGGCAAAAAAGATAGTTTTAAATTAAGCAAGTTTTAGGGTTAGGACTTCCTTGATTAATTCCCGGTTAATTTATTAGTCGGGAATTTTTTTTATTATCAGTATCTTCAAAAGTATGAAAGATGTTTATTTAAAATTTATTATGCTCTAAGAATTTACAATAACTCAAAACTATCCCGATCCAAATGAACAGGAAATCTTTTTTTATATTCATAAAGATTTGAAATATCTAATTCTGATTTAATTAAAACCTGTTCATTGTCTTGAGATGCAGCAATTACTTCTCCCTGATAATTTACAATGCAAGATCCTCCAGAATAAGAAATCCCTTTCCCATCCTCTCCCACTCTATTGCATGCAACAACAAAAGCAGAGTTCTCAATAGCCCTAGCTTTAACAAGAATATCATGAATATTACGACGAGAATTGGGCCAGTTTGCCACATAAATAATCATATCATAATCGTCAACATTTCTACTCCAAACAGGAAAACGCAAATCGTAACATACAAGCAGTAAAATTCTCCATCCCATATATTCAACAATTACTCTTTCCTCTCCTTTGCTAAACATATCCGACTCACCACCATATCCAAACAAATGTCGCTTATTATAAACAGAAACTTGGCCATCAGGTTTTACAAAAACAAATGAGTTATAGCATTTCTCATTTTCTCGAAGTATTAACGATCCACAAATTGCTGCTCCACTACTAGTTGCAAATTCTTTTAAACTAACTATTGTAAATCCATTTAGTAATTCGGCAAATTCTTCAGTATTATTGGTAAACCCAGTATTAAACATTTCGGGCAATACAAACAAATCAGTTTCGGGTTCAGATAAGATAAGCTCACCAATTTTCTTTACATTAGCCTCTGGATTTTCCCAAACAATATCTGTTTGCAAAACACCGATTTTCATCTTACTCATAACCTGTTTCAAATTTATCTTTATTTATACCTATTTTCCCAAGATAAGCCCTTTTCATCCTCTCCATTATTTGTTCATCTGTTCCGCTCATATCCAAAAAACCGATAAAGCCTAAACTCCGCAAACTTTTGTCAATTATACACAAGGTTACAGGCACATTTGCAGATTTGGCAATTCTAATAAAACCTTTTTTCCAGTTTTTGGTTTTTTTTCGTGTACCCTCAGGTGTAATAACTAAATAGAATCGTCCAGCAGCTTTTTCAAATGATTCAATCGATTTATCAGTCAATCCTGTGCGTTTTCCTCGATCGACTGGCTCTCCGCCCATCTTTTTAAGAAAATAGCCCAATGGCCAGAAAAAAGCTTCTTTTTTAATTAGTATTGTTGACCTCCTACCTTGACTAGAAAAATAAATTTTGCCAAGTACAAAATCCCAAATACTAGTATGAGGAGCGACTAATAAAATTGCCTTATCTACATCAGGGAAATCATAAGATTTCCATCTTATTATTCGCAAACAAAATTTATAAAACCGAGTATTCATTGTATTTTTCTATTAAGAGCTTATGATTCTGATTTAAAGAATTTAAAACTTGTTCAACCAAAGATAGCCTAATTGCAAAAACAATTCTGCAAGTATCAGTAAAATCTTGCAATTTTATTAGTGCCTCACTGTCTTTAATACATTTCATCACAAAACTGATTTCGTCGTAAGTACATTTAACTTCAAATTCTTCCTTTACAGTTTCTTCGATTACTTTAGCATTATCCAGGGCATCTTTAGCTGCTGAGCGGTATGCATTAATAAGGCCTGGAACTCCAAGCTTTGTTCCACCAAAATACCTTACAACAATAATCTGAACATTTGTAAGTCCAAACGATCTAATCTGTCCAAGTACAGGCATCCCAGAACTATTTGCTGGTTCTCCATCATCACTAGCACGATAAAAATCCTGTGCATGACCTATAATAAATGCATATACATGATGTCGAGCATCGTGATGTTTTTTTCTTAATACTTGAATATTTATTTTAACATCTTCTTCAGTTCTAACAGGGAAAGCATAAGAAATAAACTTACTGCCTTTATCAGAATAAAAACCCTGAGATTCGTTTTCTATGGTATTGTAAGAATCTAAAATCATTACAAATCGGCAATTGTTAACATTAAAATTGTGAGAATAGACAAACCGACTCCCACAATATTAATTTTTGATAGTTTCTCTTTAAAAAACATTGTGCCTATTAATACAGAAAGAGATACAATACCTATATCGACCACGCCAAAAGCAATTGAATTTGCAAAAATTCCTGAATTTAAGGTTCGCAAAACAAAATATATAGAGCCAAAATTACATAAACCTAATAAAGAGCCTAAGAACCAAGTTTTGAGATTTAGAAATCCTTTAAAAACTTTAGGATTTACAACTGTTATTATAATTCCTGAGATAAAAGCAAAACTAAAGATTGTAGCTGTAAACAAAGACGACAAAGAAGCATCTATATATTTTTCTTTAGATATAATCAACAATGAATTATCTAATCCCATTCCAACGAATAATGCAATTGGTAAGATTATGGCCCAGATATTAAGTTTTGTTTTCTTTACTGGTCGTTTATATACGCTCATTACGACAGCAAAAACTGCCAAAATAATAGAAATTATTTTTAGACTATTTAAGTTTTCATTATATGCAATAATTGCAAAAACCATTGGTATTACAACAGCCATTTTACTTATAACGGTGGTAATGGAAATTCCTACTATTTTAGCTGTTAACCCAACAATAAAAAACATAACAATCATGAGTATTCCCACTATCATTCCAAAATATACCCAATCAGATTTTGCAATTACTTGAATTGGAAAATCGCCAGTTAAAATAAAACCTAGGATTGCGCCTATAAGATAATTAATTACAATTACATTAATTAGAGGAGTTTTGGTTTTATCTACAAACTTAAATGTGACAAAAATACCGGTAGAGGAGATAATGCTTAGTATTAACCAAATCATAGTATTAAAAATAAGGGGCTTTTAAGCCCCGATATATTTTACATTTTAAGTCTTTTCTCAATCTCTTCAAGATCTATCTTAAAGCGTTTATCTGTTTCGATAAGATTGTTGACAGTTTTACATGCATGAAGTACAGTGGCATGATCTTTTCCGCCAATAGATGCTCCAATAGATGCAAGTGATGCTTTAGTCATACTTTTTGCAAAAAACATTGCAATTTGGCGAGCCTGAACTATTTCTCTTTTGCGAGTTTTTGAACCGAGTAAATCGACTGGCATTGAGAAGTAATTACAAACAACTTTCTGAATATAATCAATAGAAATTTCGCGTCTAGTGCTCTTAACCAGCTTATCGATCATATCTTTAGCTAGCTCCATTGTAATCTCCTTTTTATTAAGAGTAGATTGAGCAAGTAAAGAAACCAAAGCTCCTTCGAGTTCGCGAACATTATTAGTTATGTGAGAAGCTATGTATTCAAGAATTTCTTCTTTAATTACGATACCATCTTTATAAGTTTTTTTCTTAAGAACTTTAATTCTAGTTTCAAAATCTGGCTCTTGTAAGTCAGCAGACAGTCCCCATTTAAAACGGGATAAAAGTCTCTGTTCCATTCCATTAAGTTCAACAGGTGGTTTATCAGAAGTAAGAACCAATTGTTTGCCATGTTGATGTAAGTGATTAAAGATATGGAAGAAAACTTCTTGAGTTCCTTCTTTTTTAGCGAAATACTGAACATCATCAACAATAAGCACATCAATCATCTGATAAAAATGGATAAAGTCGTTGCGATTATTATTTCGTGTTGCCTCCATATATTGAGTCAAAAACTTGTTTGCATCAACATAAAGAACAACTTTTTCGGGCATAATTCTTTTTACCTCGATACCGATTGCTTGTGATAAATGGGTTTTTCCCAAACCAGAACCTCCATAAACAAAAAGCGGATTAAAGGCTGTGCCACCAGGATTTTGAGCAACGGCATAACCCGCAGAACAAGCTAAACGATTACATTCTCCTTCAACAAAATTATCAAAAGTATATTCAGGATTTAAATGTGGATCGACATGAACCTTTTTAATACCTGGAATTACGAAAGGATTTACAATTGTATTTGCTTCCAAATCAAGAGGCATTTGAATCGGACGATTCACCAATGGTGTTTTGTCTCTTGCAGGAATTTTTAGAGTGTATGGTTTTTCAGAGTTGGAATTATTTTCCATAATAACATGGTATTCCAATTTTGCATCAGGTCCAATTACTTTATGCAATGTTTTCTTTAATAAATCAAGGAATTGTTCCTCAATAAATTCATAGAAAAAAGTACTCGGCACCTGAATAGTCAAAACATTTTCAGCAATATCTAATGGGATAATTGGCTCAAACCATGTGCGATAACTATTCTTTGGAACATTATCTTTGATGATTTGTAAACATTTCCCCCATATTTCTTCACACCTTTTCACCATTTACAATTTCTTTATAATTCTACAATGTATATATCTCTTCTAAAAGCGCCGCAAGTTCCCATTTTTTTTCCACAGAAAAAAATGATTCCTCTATTGTTTTTTAAAAAAATTTAACTTCTTAATCGAACTTTTTCATCACAAAACAAAATCTAACTCAAATACAACATTCTGAAATTCAGTTATTTATCTGACCATAAATCGTGTTTCTACATCTGTCTTTTTGCCACACTTAACAATTCATAAAAATAGTAATAATTATTCTCTCACAAAACATTTTTTCACTTTTTTTCACTTTTTTTTATTTGGTGGTCATAATCACTACACTATCAGACAATAATAGACATTATTTCTATTTTTAGTTCTAGTTTCCTAACTTATCTTTTTAGACATCAGAGGGTTACGAAAAAACCCAATTTTCATGCTAGTTACAATTACTATTTAGTAGAAAAATAAGATTGATACATTTTTGAATAAGATGCTTAAAATTATTATAAAAATCAGCTTTCTGACGGTCAAAATCAATTTAATTATGCGAATTAATTTAAAAATTCTCAAATATCAGATCTATTTTTAGCCTTGTTAAACAACTAATGTTTATAAATCATATCATCAATTAGCAAAAGCATTCGATTTTAAAATTAATTTTACAAAAATGGATTTTTATGATAAATACAATATGCGTTTTTTGCAGTTCTAGTGAAGATTTAGATAAAAAATATTACTCTGTTGCTGAAAAACTTGGTTCATTGCTTGGAAAAAAGAATTATAAGCTTATTCATGGAGCTGGAACAATTGGGCTTATGGGTGTGCTTATGAAATCGGCTGTAAAATCTGGCTGTTCTGTAACAGGAGTCGTTCCAGAGTATTTAAACAGAGACAACATTGTGTCGAACAAAGACCAAACTCTAATAGTTACAGCCGACATGAAGGACCGAAAGGAATATATGCGATCTAATTCGGATGCTTTTATAGCTCTCCCTGGTGGATTTGGAACACTCGAGGAGTTAATGGAAGTAATTACACTTAAACAATTAAAATACCATACAAAACCGGTAATAATAGTAAACTCATTTGGCTTTTATGATAATCTGCTTAAACAATTTGACGTTTATTTTAAGGAAAATTTCACCATTGAATCATATAGAAATTTATATTTTGTGACAGACGATTTGGATAATGCATTGAATTATTTAGAATCGTACAAACCAGACAACATTTACGACAAGTATTTAATGGAATAGAAATTCTATTTTATAAATTCTAAAATTCGATAAAAAACTATGAAAAACCCTTTTAGCAACGAAATATACTTAAAAAGAAACAGGTTCAGAGAACTTGATGTTAGAGGTGAATATTTTCGTGATCAAACAGCAATTATTCATTCAACAGCTTTTAGGCGTCTAAAAAACAAAACTCAAGTTTTTTTCGCACCCGAGAACGATCATATTTGCACACGTATTGAACACGTTTTACATGTTGCGACAATTGCAGCAACTATTTGCAAAGGACTAAACCAATATGGCTGGGAACTTGATATCGATATGGCATACGCTATTGGTATGGGGCACGACTTAGGACACACTCCGTTTGGTCATGCAGGCGAGAAAGCATTAAATAAGGTATTAGGTGGCAACAATTCATTTATTCACGAAATAAATTCTTTCAGACAAGTTGAATATCTTGCAAACAAAGGACAAGGTTTAAATTTATGCTATGGTGTGAAAGATGGAATTATTTGTCATAATGGAGAAAAAGACGAACAAACACTAAAACCATCATCTTTAATAAACGTGCTGGATGAAATTAAAAATAGAAAAGTAATTCCGACAAGCTATGAGGGATGCATAATGAGATTTTCAGATAAAATTGCTTACCTAGGCCGCGACATTGAGGATGCATTTGTTGCTGGATTTATTACTGAACAAGATATTCCAACAAATGTACGACAGCTACTTGGAGATAGAAACGGTAGAATCATTAATACCCTAATAATAGATATAATTGAAAATTCTAAAAACTCAGATTCAATAGGTTTTTCTGATGAAAAATTTGATTCTGTGTCAGAATTAAAACATTTTAATTACAAAAAAATCTATCAACATCCAGATTTACAAAGATATGACAGCTTTTGTGACAATATAATTGCTTCACTTTTCGATTATTTGTCCAACTTAATTTCAAAATATAGTTTTGAATTCGACAAATACAATGAAAGCGGAATTGATTTGGACAAAAATTTTGGAGACTATTTATCAGGGATGTCAAATTTTTATAATAACAGTAAAGAAAGCGAGAAACAAATTGTTACAGACTATATTTCTGGAATGACAGATAGTTTTGCACTTGAATCAATTAAACAAATCACAATTCCTAAACCCATTCATTTTAATTAATGGATTGCGAAAACAAAATATTACTAAAAATCTCACTCGACTCCGAGGACGATTATTTAAATTTTAGATTCGTTGCTGAAAAGGCATTGGTAGAATTGGATTTTAGATTAAAAAAGAAACTTCTGATTTGCTTAACAGAATTAATACAGAATAATATTATTCACAATCAATCAAGTACTTGCCAAATTGAAGTCTATTCTTCTGACAATCAGATATTTATAAAATCTAAGCAGCGACTGAGTTTTGAAAACATCAAGAATATTGAAAACAAACTCAGCTTAATAAATAGAATGAGCATACCAGATCTAGAAGCACTGAAAAGAATAAATATCATTAAAGCAGTAGAAGAAAATAGAGTTTCGCCAGGTAATGGATTAATAATTTGTAGAATTAAATCGGAAAACAAAATTGATCTTAATATAATTAATGGTACGAAAAAAAACAATAGCGAAGAAATAAATATTTTTGTTAAAACTAATTTCAATGGAAAAGACAATTAATGCAGCAGCTAAAACTCCGGAAGTAATCGCAAATACTATAACTGGTGAAATATCAATAATTGGAGTTATTATTCCTGAAAATCCAATTCCATTCTTTATAAGTTTAAATGAACTGATTGAACAGTGCAAAACAGACTCCAATTCGTTGATAATAAATTTCGACCTCGAGTACTTTAATACCGGTGCGGCTAGATATCTTTATGAAATGATGAAAAAGCTAAAAGACTATCCGCAAACGACAATTAACTGGCATTACGAGTTAGACGACGAAGATATTTATGAAAGTGGTATAGAATTTAAAGAGCTATCAGGACTAAGTTTCAATTTTATTGTAAAAGATCAATTCTAAAAGTAATATGCAATTTTATGAATTGCTGTTGGCAAAGCAAATAGAACTACTTTATCATTTGGCTTAATTTGAGTATCGCCCATTGCAATAAAACTCTTGTTACCACGAACAATTCCGCCAATAATTACTCCTTCTGGAAAATCAATATCTCTAAGTTTATTTTTAGTAACAATCGCATCTTTAGAAGTAACAAATTCTAGAACCTCAGCATCTGTACCAGTTAGACATTTAATTGAAGCAACTTCGGCTTTCATGGTAAAAGTATAAATTGTACTCGCAGCACTAAGTTTTTTATTTATAATGGTATCGATTCCCATCTTAGTAGCGATTTCGATATAGTCGAGGTTTTCTATTTCAGCAATAGTTTTTTTAACGCCATATCGTTTTGCCAAAAGACATGTTAGGATATTGGTTTCGGAGTCGCCAGTTACAGCAACAAAAGCATCGCATTTTTCGAGTCCGCTTTCTAAAAGCAAATCTATATTTCGTCCATCACCATGGATTATCAATGTCTTAGGCAACTCATCAACAAGCTTAAAACTCTTATCAGAATCTATCTCAAGCATTTTTACATTTAATTGTCCCTCGAGAAACTTCGCCGACTTAATACCGATTCTACTACCACCAAGAAACATTACATTATTAATATCTAATTTTTCTTTACCAGCAGTTTTTAAAAGTTCTGGAATTCCATCTGGATTAGTGATCATGTAAACATAATCATTTGGCATTAAAACCACATCTCCATTAGGAATAATTGTATTCTCATCTCTAGTAATAGCAACCGCTCGATAGTTTTTATTACTAGATTGTTTTGCCGCTTCTTTTAATGTTAGGTTTACGATTGGTGAATTTTCGTCAAGCTTTAAAACAAACAAAGTTAACTTTCCGCCTGAGAACTCGAATACTTCGGTAGTACCAGTTTGTTTTAATACTCCAACAATTTCTTTCGACGCAATATATTCAGGATAAATGAGTCTATCTATACCTAAATTAATAAATGTGAGTTTATTTAATGGATTAAGGTATTCCATGTTATCAACTCTGGCAATTGTCTTTTTTGCACCAAGTTTTTTAGCAAAAATACATGATAAAATATTTGTATCCTGCGAACTTGTAACAGCAATATAAAGATCGCAAGTGTGAACTTTTGCTTCTTTTAGAGTTGAAAAGGTAGTGCATGAGCCATTTACGGTCATTAAATCATGAGTATTATCCACCTCTTTTAATAATTCATTATCAGAATCAACAATAATTAAATCATGGTTTTCTTTAATAAGCATTTTAGCCAAATATTTTCCGACATCACCTGCTCCAGAAATTACAATTTTCATAGATAATTTTATAATAATTTAAATTAAAACACTAAAAAACCTTAAATTATATCGTCAACATTTTTACCAGATTTTCCAGAAAACAAAGTACTCACTTTTTTTGCATACTTGAGACAAAAATCTTCTGATTTTTTTTGTTTTATGGCTAAAATTCTCAAATTAAACATAAAAGCAAGGAAATCAATGTACGATTTGGTTTTTAGTGATGTTATTTTTGTTTCTATTTTGTTGTCGGCGAGATATTTTTCCAAAATTTGTTGGCTTATCATTGTACCCTCATCATAAGGATGAAAATAAAAAACTACGCCATTGCTATTATCATCAAAAACAACATTAGCTAATTCTTCGTCAACATAACCTAATAAGAAAATACCTTGTACATCGATTGGGAAAACAGGAATTTCGGTCTGCTGAGCTAACATACAATAAATAAGTGAAATAGTTGGAGCAACAAATTTTTTATAACTGAGAGTTCCAGTAATACTTAAATATTCTGGATTAAATTCTCCTGCCGGATATTTTTTAAATTTCAGTTCATCGAATAAAACTCTATTAAAAACCTTCACTTTTTCTATTCCTGTTAACTGAGAATTTAACTCTATCCAAACACTTCTTAATATATCATCAAAATAAGCTTCAATTTCTTTTATATCTAAATCTCGGTTAAAAAATGTTTCAAGTAAAAAAACGCCCTCCGCTAAATTAGGTTCAGGTTTTGACAAGTATTTTTTCAACTTTTTCTCGAATTTATCGAAAAATATTTCATCTAAAATCTCCTCAGACCTATTAATTCCAAGAGTATTTGCCGAAAATGAATAATAATTTTCAAGATAATTTTTAAAAAAGTCACCGTCTTCCAGAATTTTAGCCCGAACAAGTTCATAAACTTTGTAATCAGGATCCTCTAGTAAGCGAAGTAAAGATACTATTTCATTTTTATTCATGGTCATTATCTGCTGTTCTAATAACTTTATTAACTCCCTTAATTCTTATAATTCTTGATATCAGGTCTTCCAAATCCTGGGCATCATGTACAAACAGTTTAATATCACCATAGAAAACGCCATCTTTTGTTTCAAAGCTCAATTTTTTCATGTTTACATCAGCCTCCTGAGAGATTGCCTTCGAGATATTATGCAAAATACCGACTTTATCAACGCCTTCAATTCGAATTCCGACTAAAAAAGATAGTAACTTATAACTTGACCATTTTACAGTCATTATTTTATCGCCTTGTTTAGCCGCTAAACTATTAAGATTTGGGCAAGTTTTTTTATGAATAATAACTGAGTTATTTGGATTTATATACCCTGCAACTTCATCGCCGGGAATAGGATTACAACAGTTAGCAAGGGTAAAATTCTTATCATCTAGATCGTCAATAATATATGTATTTTTTTGATTTAGACCTTTTTCTGTTTTAGGTTTTGCAAAAGAGAGTTTCCAATACTTTGCGAATATGCTTTTTTTGGTTACCAATTGTTTTTCAAGGTCATCAATTTGAATTACTCCTATTCCAATTTTTCGATAAAACTCTTCTTTATTTGGAGCATCGTACATCTGTCGGAGCTCTTTAAAGAGTTTATGGCTCATATTTAATTTAAGATCTCGTGCTTTTTTTATAAACATAGTCTGCCCCTGTTCAATACTATGCAAACGTTCTTCTTTCAAGGAACTTTTAATCTTCGCTTTTGCCTTTGTTGACATTGCAAAATTTAGCCATTCACGCAGCGGTGATTGTTTATCGGATGTTAAAATTTCAACTTGATCGCCACTATGCAAGACCTGAGATAATGGTTGCAGCTTATGATTTACCTTTGCCGCAATAGCTTTATTTCCTACAGCTGTATGTATTTCGTAAGCTAAATCAATAACTGTAGATCCTTTTGGAAGTTTTTTGATTTCACCTTTTGGCGTAAAAACATATATTTCTGTGGTAAAAATATTTAATTTAAAATCGTCTAAAAACGATAATGAATCAACTTCACTATTTGATAAATTATGTTTTAATGTCTCTATTAATACATCTAAACTACCTGAAGAACCTTTTTCATTTGTCTTATATTTCCAGTGTGAAGCAAGCCCTTTCTCAGCAATATCATCCATTTTTCGGCTACGAATTTGGACTTCTATCCATTGCCCACGAGGCCCCATAACAGTAACATGTAGCGCCTCATAACCATTAGCTTTAGGATTTTTTACCCAGTCTCTAATTCTTTGTTCATGATGAGGATAAATATCTGTTATTAGCGACATAATATGGTAACAACGGGCTCTGGCACGACTGTCAGGAAAGTCATCATCGTGATCAAAAACTATTCGAATTGCAAATAAATCATAAATTTCCTCGAAAGGAATATTTTTAGATTGCATTTTATTCCAGATTGAAAAAATAGACTTAAGCCTACCTTTTATAGTACAGCCAATATTTTCCTTTGCTAAGACATTTGTTAGCGGGGTAACAATTTCTTGTATATAGCTATTTCGTTCTGCTTCTGTTTCTTTAAACTTTCGATTTATCTCTCTGTAAATAAGTGGATGTTCATACTTAAGTGCTAGATCTTCAAGCTCGGTTTTAATTGAATATAAACCCAGACGATGTGCCAATGGAGCATACAAAAAAACTGTTTCACTTGCAATTTTGACCTGTTTGTATTCTGGCATAGAATCCAAAGTTCTCATATTGTGCAATCTGTCAGCAAGCTTAATAAATATTACGCGAATATCCTGCGACATTGTCATCAACATTTTTCTAAAGTTCTCTACTTGCAGAGAAGCATCTTTGTCCAGAACATTTGAAATCTTTGTAAGTCCATCAACCATTCCAGCGATTGTCGGACCAAACAAGCGGTCGATATCGGTAAGACTAAAATCTGTATCTTCAACAACATCATGAAGTAACGCACTAGCAATTGACTTTGCTCCCAAACCAATTTCTTGGGCTACAATAGTTGCTACTGCAATAGGGTGTGTAAAATAAGGCTCTCCTGATTTACGTCGCATATTTGAATGAGCATCATTTGCTAAATCAAACGCTCGACGAATTAAATCTTTTTCTTCGTCGGTTTTAACGCGTTTACTAACTTTTATCAGCTCTGTGTACTGATCTTCAATCCAATTTTTTTCTTCTTGACTTAGGCTCATAGTAATTAATTCGGGCTATTCCTTAATTTAGATTCCCGTAAGACAAAGATAATAATTTTAATTAAAATTATTACTCAATGAGCATAAAGAAAGTACCAGTTTTAAAGTACTCTTTATTGTTATGATCGTAGTATCTAACGATGTAAGTATAAGTTTGTGATGGAGCTATTGAATAGTCCAACATCCCATCCCATCCCGTAAATGTCTCTTCAGTTCTAAAAATTTCTGTTCCCCATCTATCAAAAATAATAAACTCATAAGGTTCGTCTTGGGCAAACGACACAACAGGTTTAAACTCTCTATTTTCCGCCTCATACGAAGTAAGATTAAAAGCGGTTGGAACCCAAAATACAGGTTCATGATAAACACACGAAACATTTGAACGACTTACTCCTTGATTTGTACTGTAAGGATGTCCTGGATTTTCGTATGCTTCAACATAATAACAGAATTTATTTGTCATGTGCACTTTACGGTCGTGACAATAATCAACATACCATGCAATATCATAATTTGAAGTTAAATCTCCAGGAGTATTTACGGCAATTTCACCAGATAAGCCATCAAAATATCTATAAACGCGGTAATTAAACACTCCATTTTCCCATGCTTCATACTGAGTCCACTCTAAATTATGATCGAGATCTTCAGCGGCACTCACATTTAATAAAATATTAGCCGCATAATTGGAATAAGAATTAATTATCCCACACGGATTTACAGAAGCCAATTTGTAATAATAAACATTTTCGTTAGGTAATACATCAGAATCGGTAATTACAATTTCAAATTGACCAGCATTTGGAATACTTTTTATAGTAGAATAATTACCATTAGCTGAAGAGGCTCTTTGCACCCGATATTCTGAAACTTCTGCGCTATTATCGACAACAAATTTTACTAAAATATCATCACCAACAACTGAAGCCGATTGAGCGTATAAAAAAGCTGGTAAAACATAAGATTCGGTTATAACCTTAACAGAATTAGATGTTGCCGTATAACCGTTAGCACTAACTGCTTCGACATAGTAAAAATAAGATCCATTCATTGCCACTTCTGTATCTGAATATGTCATTGACGAACCACTAACACTTGTTAACAAAGTATAAGTTCCTGTTTCTGTACGACGATAGATATTATATTTATTTACGCCTGCATTCCAACCTAGATAGGCAGACCAACTTAGATCGATTTTGTTACTACATTTATCATATACAAAGTCAAGAAACATTGTTGTATGAGGATCGGTAATACTACTTTTAAAAAATAAATTATCGAAAGCTGCAATACGAAAAATTTCTGCAGCTTCATCCGATTGAGATTGATTATAAGAACTTTGTGTTGTAAGTCTACCCCAAACTGTATCAACAGATTGAGTAATATTATTAACAACTTTATACATTATATAGCCAGCCACATCAATTGAGTCGCTTGGGTTCCATTTTAAAATAACTTCAACTGGGCTCGACTCTGGAACTACAGATGCAGAAATAAATTCGGGCTCATCCGGAACATCAATTTGACAAAAAGCAATGGTTCCAAATGATAAAAAACAAACTAATAATATATACCTATACATTTTCATAAATAAACTTTCACTTAATAAACGCAGAATTAACATAAAAAGTAGCTTTCTAATCAAGGTTTTTTACAAAAAATAATTGATTGTCAAAATATGACTGTTTAAAACCCATTTTCTGAAGGAAACGACTGTGTCCTTTATGAAAAGATTTTGCAATAAGAGTATTAACTCCTAACTTTTTAAAATAGCCGGGATTCTGCTTGTAAATATATCTCCCTATCTCAGTATCACGGTAAATTGGTTTTGTGTAATCTACTTCAATTGTCATAACATCACCATTGATGCTACAAATTAGAATTCCTGCCAGATTCATGTCACGCATCAACAAGAAACACTTATGAGACTTATTGTGTTCATAAAACGGAAAATAATTATAAATATCTCGTTTATAATTTTTCACGAACTCAACAATATAATTATTGTCATATTCGACTTCTAATAGTTTAATAGAAGCTTTACTCTTAGATGCTTTGTAAAGACTATAAAAGTAATAACCTAAAACAATAAACATTAAAGCGGAAATAGGATAAATTGGTCGGAGCAATCCATAAACAAGAAAACTAAGAATCGCAATCAGAAATAGAATCCTACGTTGGTGTTTACCAAAAGCAAAAAAGCCAGTAATTCCAACAACAATCGCCGCAAACCCTAATATGTCTAAAGACTCCATATAATAATAAAAAGCGTCCCAAAAGTATTACTAAATTTTTCAAAAACCAAGTTTAAAACAATAATTATTGAATAATAATACTTTCAGAACGCTTTAGCCTATATTATGCTTTTATAACTTTACAATTTTAAAAGAAACTACTTTTTCGCCATTATATAATCTTAACATGTAATTTCCAGTAGTAAAATCATTTAAATCAATATTTTCGATTGATTCATTTATTTTGCCAACAGTTAAAATTCTACCAGTAATATCAACAATTTCGTATGCTGCACCTTGGCAATTCATTATTTTCATCAAACCGAAAGTAGGATTAGGATATACTTCAATTTGTCCATAACCAAAATCTTCAATACTATTTGGAGTTACTTCTATTAAGAAATCCTGTTGAGCTGAGTTATTTCCATCACTAACATTAAGAACTATCTGATCGCCTGGAGAACTAATATTTGCAGGAGTTCCTGTTAAAACAGCAGTACCATCACCATTATCTGTTAATGTTGCCCAAGAAGGCAAAGTAGTTGCAGTAATTGTAAGAACTTCATCATCAGCATCAACAGCAGTGATGTTGTATGTGTAAAGAGTATTCTGAACATGAGTAGTTATTGGGGTCGAAGTAAATTCGGGATTTGAATTTGGAGTTATTTTTACTCTAAATTCCTGAACGTCTTCAAACATTCCATCGCTAACTCTCAAAACAACTTGGAACCCAATTGAACTTGTTGTTAGAGGTGTTCCTGTTACAGTACCAGTACCATCGCCATTATCTACAAAACTTGCCCAAATTGGTAATGTTGTAGCTGTAATTGTTAAAACATCAAACTCGGCATCAATAGCAGTAACATTATAAGTAAAAGGAATAAACTGAACATGTGTTAAAATAGGTTCAGATGTAAACTCCGGAGATGTATTAGATGTTAAAACTGTAATAGTGAAATTTTGGTCTGCATCATAAGTTCCGTTAGAAACATTTAATACAACATTAAATTCTTCATACTGAGCAACTATTTCTGGAGCTGTACCAGAAAAACTTGCAGTACCATCACCATTATCTGTAATTGTTAACCAAGCTGGTTTTACAGGAGCTGTAATTGCCAAAGGAAGAGAATTTGGATCTTCGGTTACTACATTGTAAGTATAAGTTTCGAATTCGATAACGTTAAGAGCTGGTGATGAAGTAAAATAAGGAGCATCTGTTGGAGCAATTCCGATCCATTTATAAATACCGCCACTATTAACATCCCAGTTAAAGCCACCTGCCCATCCGCAGTCTTCGTTAAACATTACAACATTTGAATATTGAACAGAATCGTCAATTTGTGTCCATGAAGTACCATAATCTAAAGTATAAGCAGAGAAATTAGATTCAGCAGTCTGTGATATCTTTGTACCTACATACATTCCAATTTTTCCAGGAACAGCAGAAACATCCGACAGATATTGATCTGCTACAGAAATTTGTGTCCAGGTTTGTCCACCATTATTAGTTTTAACCATTTTCCAGCTTTCAATAACACCAGTGGTGGCATTATTAACCTGACAAATAGCAACACCGTTCAACTCATCAGTAAAAGAAATTGTGCTAACATTTGCTTCACCGGTATCAAATACTGTCCAAGTTAAACCACGGTCAGTAGTTTTATAAATTCTTCCTGTATTTGTTCCAAACCAAGCAATATCACCAATAGCATCAGCAACACCAGTCCATCCCATTTCGCCACTTTCAGGAGCAGGAATATTTGCACCATCTAAAAGAATCCAATTATCGCCACCATCAGTAGTAGTATAAATTTCGAATTCGCTATTTATTGGGTCACCCATACAATAGCCATTATTTGCATCAAACATGTGAATTACATTTGTAAAACTTGCTGCATTTGCGAATGTAGCTGTACTTTGGTGTACCCAGTTTACTCCGCCATCAGAAGTTTTATAAATTCCACCGCCACCATTTTCATCATAAACTGCAACCCAAGCATTAAGAGCATCAATAGCAGTAATATCGCCAGGAGCAAAATTTGTTGCTACATCGATAGTATCAGGAATCCAAGTTGCACCAGCATTTGCAGTACGAGCGAAATCGCGTGTAATACTTCCGCTGCCAGAACCATCATAAGTTAAAAACCAAGCAGTATTTTGATCTACAACAGCAGTTTTAAGCACAGCACGATAAGGACTTGCAAAATGAGTATTTTGCTCATTCCATCCACTTTCAGCAACACTACCACTTTGTCCAACAAGAATAAAATAAGTTTTAATTTCAGTATCCTCATTTACGTCATCACCTGCAGTTAAAGTAACCATATAAACACCTTCTGTGTTATAAGTTATAGCCATAGGATTTTGAGATGTACTAACAGAAGGCATACCACCTTCAAATTCCCAAGACCAATGTGTTGGTGTCCCAGTTGTTAAATCAGTAAAATCGACAGTTCCACCAGCTGAAATAACTACAGCGCTGGCTTCAAAGTCAGCAACTAAAGGAGCATTTAAAGACATTGCCGCCGTAACAGCCGCAAATGCATCGATACGACCAGCGCCAATACTGTCAACAAAAGCTGCATTTTCAGCATTTACATTTGTACAAGTATTTTTCAATATTGCGGTTAACTCTTCTGGAGTAAGATCTGGATTTGCAGATAAAATCAACCCACATAAACCAGATGTAACTGGACAAGCCATTGAAGTTCCTTGCATTAGATCATAATTTCCGCTAACACCGTATGAAGCAGCGCCACCAGTAGTTCCGTTAATCATATCCCATGCTGTACCAGCTTCGTTGTATGTTGTACTTAAAATAGAGAAAGCGCCAATACCCAAAAATCCAGTAGTAGCATATCCACCTGGAGCAAGAACATCAATCCAAGTACCATAATTTGAAAAGTCAGATTTATTATCGCCAATATCACAAGAACCAACGGCAATAACATGTTCCAAAGCTGCAGGATAACCTACATAGTTAATTGGAATATCTGGATTCGCCTGTGTTTCTGCACCATTACCATTATTTCCAGCAGCACCGACTAAAACACAACCTTTATTGTAAGCGTAATTTACGATATTTTGCATTGTCTGAAAGAACTGAGAGCTACCCCAAGACATGTTTATAACATCAGCGCCATTATCAGCAGCCCATACAATACCTTCATAACCAGCAGCCATAGATTGACCATCGCTAGCATCATCACCAAGTTTAACGGCCATAATACTAATATTACCACCTATTGAAGACACGCCAATACCATTATTTGTTTCTGCAGCAATAAGTCCAGCAGAATGAGTACCATGCGACCACATATATGTTGCTTCGGGAGGATTTGGATCATTATCGCCATTTCCAAGATCAATAGCCATGATAATTTTATTTGTCAAATCTGGATGATTAATCCAAATTGCATTATCCAAAACAGCAACTACAATATCAGGATCACCAGGTGTTACATCCCAAGCTTCAGCAGCGTTTATTAGATTTAAATGCCAAGATGAATTTGCAGACCCAAATAAGCCACCACTAAGGTCAGCATTATAATAAGAATCATTAGGCACTAATGAGATGAAGAACAATGGAGCAGGTTCAGCAAATTCAATTGCTGGATTTGCATTTAATTCTGCAAGTAGTTCTTTAATGTCATTTTTCTCAGTAAAATCCATTTTAAATGTGCGTTGCAAGATATCACTTGAGGCAGACTTAAAAGGTATAACCAATTCGGTTATTCCGTATCTCTCAATTAGCCCTTGAAGGAAAAAAACATCTTTAGGATTAATTTTCCCATCCTCATTAGCAACATTCAAAACTGCATCATCAGCAATTTTAAAATATACTCGTCCATCAACCCAAAGGGAGTTGACAGTTTGACCGAAAATGTTGACGAACGGCAAAGCCATCAACATTACAATCAAAAATACTCTTGTAAATGTTCTCATAATTTGTGTTAAGTTTAATGGTTAATAAAAAAAAAGTCTCATAAATTCAGCCCCAAATTTACAAATAAAATTGAATAATTAATAAAGTATTCTATAATTTGGTAGCACGAATTACATGTCTTTTCCCAGGAGGCCCCTCAAATCGCTTAACAAAAAAACCAGAATTTCGAAGATTTTCTTTTACAATCCCCTTGCTGCAATAGGTAACAAGAATTCCACCTGTTAACAAAATTGTTGATAATTTACTAAAAATATCTACTGTCCACATTTCAGGTTGAACTTCTGGAGAAAAAGCATCAAAGTAAATAATATCATACTTTTTAGTTGTTGTAAACGACTGAATATCAATAATTTGTTTCAATAATGCAAACTGATTGCCAATAATAATTTCCTCATCCCATTTCTCATTAAAACTTAACAAGTGAGAATTTGCATCTGAAATATAATTCTCGAAACCAAGTTTACAGAAAACGTCTTTTTCAACAGGTTTTACTTCAATACCATGATAATAAATTTTCTTGTTAAGAATTTTATTCTCCTCAAAGCTCAAGATTGCATTCAATCCCGTACCATATCCAATTTCTAAAATTGATATTTCGTTTTTTTCAATAAATCTCAATCCGAGATTGATAAAAATATGCTGTGACTCAGTCAAAGCTCCATTAATGCTATGATAATGTTGATTAAACTTTTCTGAGAATAAAGTGTAGGAATTGTCTGCTGTCTTAACAGGAATAATTTTCATTCAGTGTGTTTATAATTGTAATCATTGCAAAAATACAATAAATAGTTTGACATTAAAACTCTTTTATGCGGAACCAATAATAAGTCTTCAAAATATTTTTATCCAATTATATCGTAGTGAAATTGTGAAAAACTACCTAATAATTTCTTTAAAAAAACTAACAAATGCAACCAAAAATTTATTATTTTTGTCTTTTTGCAAGAAATAAAACAATTAAATAATCAATTATGAAAAAACTTTACACTAAATTATTGCTTTTAAATCTATTTTTAATCTCTTCGCTTTTTGCAATAAGCCAGATAAATACTGGAATTTTGCCAGAGAGTATTAAATCTAAATTATCTGACACAAACATTGATCACATTTCACTTACTCCACCATCTATGAGTTTAATTAACTCTGAAGATGCGCAGGACGAAAAGAATGGAACAATGTACAAGGTTGCACGATTACTTCCAGTAGATGTAAATATTACAAATTCTGGAACATGGGACGTTACTTCAAACGGAACAGTAGTTTGGCGATTAAAGCTGTCAAGTGATGGAGCAAAAGCATGTGTTATTCACTTTAGTGAATTTGCGCTTCCTAAAGGCTCTCAATTATTTATTTACAGTATAGACAAAAGCTATGTAATGGGTCCATACACTAGTGAAGATAATTTAGATGGTGAAAATTATGCCATAGGAGTATTATCTGGTGATGAAGTAATTGTTGAATATTCAGCACCTCGTAATAAATCAATAAACGGAGATACTGACATTGAATTGCCATTATTAACTATAAGTAAATTCTCATACATTTACCGTGGAGAAGATTATTATGTTAGCCCCGACAAATCGACAGGCTACGGAGCATCTGGTGATTGCCAAGTAAATGCAAACTGTAGCGAAGGTAATAACTGGCGCCAACAACAAGAAGGCGTTGCCAGAATTTATGTAGTTGATGGAAACACCGCTGGATATTGCACTGGTACACTTATAAATAATACATCCAATGATCTGACTCCATATTTTTTAACTGCTGACCATTGTGGTGGAGATGTTACTGCAAGCGATTTTGGCGAATGGATTTTCCGTTTTAACTACGAAAGTCCAGCATGTACTGCAACAAGTCAACCATCGGGAAATAACATTACAGGTTGTACTAAAAAATCGAGAGCACCACTAAATGGAGGATCTGACTTTTTATTATTACAATTATCAACAACAGCACTAAACTTAAAAAACATTGGTGCAATTTATAACGGATGGAGGAATACAACTACAGCAAGCACAAGTGGTGTATCATTTCATCATCCATCTGGCGACATTAAAAAAGTATCTACTTATACTACAACACTATCTTCGTCAACATATAATGGAGGTACAGGAAATGTTGGAGCAGCAAATGCTCATTGGAGAGTTTATTGGTCAGCAACAACTAATGGACATGGTGTAACAGAAGGCGGTTCATCGGGATCCCCAATTTTTGACAATAATGGATACGTTGTGGGCACTTTATCTGGTGGATCATCATATTGTGACGCAACATCAAGTCCTGACTTGTATGGAAAACTCTCTTACCATTGGACAACAAATGGAACTACAAGTGATATTCAACTAAAACCATGGCTTGATCCAGGAAATACTGGAGCATCTACATGCGAATTATTAGATCCAAATAATCCAGGTTTAGTTGCCAATTTTAGCGGAACTCCTACAAGTGTTAGTACTGGTGGAACAGTTACATTTACTGACTTATCAACTGGTGGAACAATAACAGGTAGATCATGGAGTTTTCCAGGTGGAACACCATCAAGTTCAACTGCTCTATCTCCAGCTATTGTTTACAACACAGCAGGCACATACAATGTTTCATTAACAGTAAATACAAGCACAACAAATGATTCTGAAACTAAAACCGGATATATTACAGTAACTACTGCAGGAAGCGGTTTTACATACAATTTTGAAGCATGTACAGATTTTGCTGTTGACCAGTTTAGTCCTTGTACTACTTACGATGGTGATGGCTCGGCAAGTTATGGTTCTCAGGATTATGATTTTAACAATTCTGGGTATACAGGTTCATTTATTGCATTTAACCCTACAACAACTACACCTGCTGCTCCGGCGAATTGGGCTGCTCACGGCGGTTCAAAATTCGGAGCATGTCTGAGTGCAACTACACCTGCAAATAATGATTGGTTCATTACTCCATCAATAAGTTTATTATCAAATTCATCTTTTACCTTCTGGGCAAAATCTGTTACTGCAACGTATGGGCTTGAAAGATTTAATGTTTATGTATCTACAACGAATAACAGCATTGGCAGTTTTACAAAAATTTCTACTGGCACATATCTCGAAGCGCCAATCACTTGGACACAATACACATATAATCTTTCGGCTTATAATAATCAAAATATTTATCTTGCTATACAGTGTGTTTCAAATGATGCATTTATGTTTATGATTGATGATATTGTAGTTACAACAAGTGCAGGAACAACTCCACCAGTTGCTAATTTTATTGGAGCTCCAACTTCTGGTTGCTATCCATTAACTGTTAACTTTACAGATCAGTCAACTAACAGTCCAACGCAAAGAGCTTGGTCTTTCCCAGGTGGAACACCATCATCTAGCACACAGCAAAATCCAGTAATTGTTTACAATAATTCAGGTGTTTATAATGTAAGTTTAACAGCAACCAATGCT
>JBBQCZ010000025.1:0-31622 GCA_038319215.1 Bacteroidales bacterium
AAATGTCTGAATTTTTTCTCCGGCGGTCTCTCCCAAAAGATTAGCCGGAGTTTTCTTTTAACGTATTACTGTTATTTCTCCGTGTTTAGAAACTTTTACGATGTCGGAACTTTTCGAAGTGCATAATTCTTCTAGATGCAGTGGTACAATAAAATCTGCCGCCATTTTAATTTCGTTTTCAATGTCGAAATATCCTAATGGCGATTTTTTTCCAGCAGAATTAGCAGAAGTTGAAACAACAGGTTTTCCAAACTCTTTTATCATTGCTGCACAAAAATCATTCTTTACTATTCTTACACCGATAGAGCCATCTGTGGCAAACAAATTTTTTGCAAGATTTTTTCCTTTTGGATAAATGATGGTAAGAGGATTTTTTGTTGCATCTATTAATTGTAATGCAACATCGGGAATAAAATCTACATACATGCTTAGCATCTCCACCGAATCCACCAAAATGAGCATGCTTTTAGTTTCGTCCCGCTGTTTAATAGAGTAAATTGCCGAAACAGCCTTTTCGTTTGTTGCATCGCAGCCCAAACCCCAAATGGTATCTGTTGGATAAAGTATTACTCCACCGCTTTTCAGAACCTTAACCGTTTCATTTACAATCTCTTTCATAATTTTTTATAAAAATCAATTATATTATTACAAACCAACTTATTATCAAAAAGTTTAGCACGGATTTTTCCGTCTTCAATTAATTTATTTCTTAATTCACTACTCTCTAAAACGGCTTTAAGCGCCACTCCAATATTTTTAGGATTGTGGACATCGACCTGAATGGCAGCATTTCCACCAATCTCTGCGGTACTTCCACTATCTGCCGTAATTACTGGCACACCAGCATTAAACGCCTCAATAACTGGAATTCCAAAACCTTCGTAAATTGAAGGATAAACAAAAACATCAGCCATATTATAAATAACCGGCATATCTTCGTTAGAAATATTTTCTCTTAATAATATTTTCTCCGTTATCTTATGCTCGGCGGCAAAGGCAAGAATTTCGTTATAATATTTTGTTCTACGACCAGCCAAAACATAGTTTACATCCAGATTAAAATAATAAATAGCCTTCACTACGTTTAGAGCATTTTTGCGCCTTTCGATTGTGCCAACCGTGAGAATAAAATTTTCTGGCAGCTGATATTTTTTACGCACAGATGCGTGCTCTGATTGTAAATTTTCGGCAGAAAATAAGGAATTGCAGGATTGATAAATTACTTCAATTTTATTCTCAGAAATTCCAAAATGTTTAATTATATCGATCTTGGTTTGATTGCTTGTTGCAACAATTCTATCTGCATTTAAACAAGACTTATAGAACTTGCGATAGTAAATTTTTCTGTCTGCGAAACTGTATAATTGCGGAAATTTAATGAAAATTAAATCATGAATTGTAACAATCTTCAGCGCTTTAGTTTTGGGAATATCAAAAGGTAGTTCGTTACTTAATCCATGAAAAATGTCTAGATTTTGCTCGGCAATGCTCTGACCCATTTTAAAACTACGCCAATATGATTTACCAAACTTTGTAGAGGCACTTGGAGAAATTAGGTTTTGTCGGTACTTTTCCTCCAATAATTCGGAAGTAGTTTCGGGAGAAAAAAGCACATAGGTATTCTCTGGATAATAATCGTGCAACAACCTAATTATGTCGCGGCTATAGTTACCCAAACCACTCCTGTTTACAAATGCTCTTTTTGCGTCGAAACCTATTTTCATAATTTATACCGCTACATCATTGTCTCTCAATGCATCATTAAGAGATGTTTTTTTATCTGTAGATTCTTTTCTTTTACCAATTATAAAAGCGCAAGGAAGTTGAAATTCGCCAGCAGGGAATTTTTTTGGTATTGTTCCCGGAATTACCACCGAACGTTCTGGCACATAGCCTTTATATTCAATAGGTTTTTCGCCCGACACATCAATAATCTTTGTTGAACCAGTAATAACTACATTTGCGCCAAGCACCGCTTCTTTACCAATATGCACACCTTCTACAATAATACAACGTGAGCCAATAAAACAATTATCTTCAATAATTACTGGAGCAGCCTGAACAGGTTCGAGAACTCCGCCAATACCAACACCACCCGACAAATGACAATTTTTTCCAATTTGTGCACACGAACCAACTGTTGCCCAAGTGTCTATCATTGTGTTTTCTCCAATATTTGCACCGATATTAACATAACAAGGCATCATAATTACGCCAGGAGCCAAGAACGAACCGTATCTCGCCACAGCATGAGGAACCACACGAACTCCAAGTTTGTCGTAATTTGATTTCAATGGAATTTTATCGTGATACTCGAAAATACCAACTTCAGTTTTTTCCATTTTCTGGATAGGGAAATATAAAATCACAGCTTTTTTAATCCAATCGTTAACCTTCCAACCAGTTTCGGTTTTTTCAGCTACACGAATAAGCCCTTTATCGAGCAAATCAATTACTTCTCTAATGGTAGAACAAACCTTGTCATCTTTTAACAATTCACGGTTTTCCCAAGCTTCTTCTATAATATTTTTCATTTCCATATTCACAAGTTGCTGTCTAACTTTAAAAAATCAAAATTACTAATTTTGTTTGGTTTAAAGCAAAAATTAGGGGATATTCTTCCATTGTGAACTTATTCTTTTCGGCAGTTTTGTTTTTTTGTCTATTTTTACAGCATAATTTAAAAATTGAATTATGAATGTGTTGATTTTGGGTTCTGGTGGACGAGAGCATGCATTTGCATACCAAATTGCAAAGAACCAAACTGTTGAGAATCTTTTCGTTGCCCCAGGAAATGCGGGAACAGCACAAATAGCTCAGAATGTAAACATTGGTGTTACTGATTTTAATTCCATTTCAGATTTCGTTTCCAAAAATAATATTGCGTTAATTGTTGTTGGTCCAGAAGACCCTCTTGTTGAAGGAATTGTTGATTTCTTTAAATCTAAACCAGAATTCTCGGATTTGTTGATTTTGGGACCAGATAAAGCAGGTGCAACTCTCGAAGGTAGTAAGGACTTTGCAAAGGAATTTATGTTTAAATACAATATTCCAACTGCTGGTTATTTTTGTGCGGTTCCGAGTAATTACGAGCAAGCCGTAGATTATTTAAAAACACTTAATCCTCCTTATGTTTTAAAAGCTGATGGTTTGGCTGCAGGAAAAGGAGTTTTAATTATTGACAATATTAATGAGGCGGCTGTCGAACTAAAAAACATGCTGGGTGGCAAATTCGGAAATGCCGGTAATAAAGTTGTTATTGAAGAATTTCTCGACGGGATTGAATGTTCTGTTTTTGCCCTAACCGATGGTAGTTCTTATGTAATTTTGCCAGAAGCAAAAGATTACAAACGTATCGGCGAGAATAATACTGGACTTAATACTGGAGGTATGGGAGCCGTTTCGCCTGTCCCTTTTTACAATGATGAATTTGCAAAAAAAGTAGAAGAAAGGATTATTAAACCAACAATTGCCGGAATAAAACAAGAAAACATGGATTATCGAGGTTTTGTTTTCTTCGGTTTGATGAATGTAAAAGACGAGCCTTTTGTAATTGAGTATAATGTTCGCATGGGCGATCCAGAAACAGAAGCAGTTTTACCACGAATAAAAACCGATCTTCTAAGTTTATTGATTTCTGCAGCAAAAAAAGAATTGAAAAACGAAATTATAGAAATTGACCCAAGAGCTGCTGCTACAATAATATTGGTTTCTGGTGGATATCCAGAGGCATACGAGAAGAGCAAAATTATTTATGGAATTGAGAATGTAACCGAGAGTATTGTTTTTCATTCGGGAACAACAAATGAAAACGGAAACATTATAAGTTCTGGAGGTCGAGTGTTGGCGATTAGCAGTTTTGGTGCAGATATTTTTAAAGCACTCAAAACATCATACGAATCTGCATCATTAATAAATTTTGAAAAAATGTATTACCGACAAGATTTAGGATTTGATTTAAAATGATAAGACTTTTAAAAACAAATACGCCGTTAAACTATGCTTTAATGTTTGTCCTGATGTTGATATTATGGGCATTTAAGTTCTATTATATGCCAACAGCAACAGAAAACTATGAAATTAAAAATCTTATTTTCACAGAATTTCCAAGCACTATTTTCTATAAATACTTTTCTGCAATAATTGCGTTTATTGTTTTCTTTTGCCTTGGTCTATTAATAATTAAAGTAAATTCCGATTTGCTTATTGTTGAGTCTGCGTATCAAAGCCCTGGCGTTATATATGTTTTGTTTACAGGATTTTTTATCAACTCTCAAAGAATTACTCCAGTAATGCTTTCGGGTATTTTGATATTTATTTCGGTAATAATAATTATGTATTCTTATCAAAAATTTAAAGCCAATTCCAATTGTTTTAATGCTGGACTTATTTTCGCCATGGCCATTTTACTAAGTCCTAAATTTGTTTGCTTTTTACCTTTGCTCGTAATTGCTTTATTTATAACTAAATCAGTACATTGGCGCGAACTGGTTGTTTTAGTAATGGGCATTTTAACTCCGTTAATTATTTTCTTTTCATTTGCGTGGTTATACGGAGACATAAACTCTGTGGGTAATAAAATATCAGCATCATTTACCCAAACTTTTGCTTCTGTTCGATATAGTACTTATTATTTTTTGATTCTAATTCCAGCAGTTATATGGAGTATTATTGCTATATTTTCTCGATACACAGTAGGTGTAAGCAAAAAAGTTTCAACAAGAAAATTTCAAACTCTAACAGCAATAAGTATTTTGTTTTTTGTAGCATATTTTATTAGTCCGGTCTCGGATAATGAAACCATTAGCATTTTATATGCACCTGCAAGCATGCTTATTCCTAATATTATTATAAATTCTAAACGGGGATCAACATTAGTAATATTCTATGGAATAATAATAAGTTTGGTCTTTTCCCAATTTTTTCAAATTAGCTTTTATTTAACAGTTTTTTAAAATAAAAAATAGTATCACACGTTTGTAAAACTACATAAACACAAAAAGTGAAAATCTACAGAAAAAAAAGACAATGGAAATTTTTGTTAGTATTGTTTGCGATACTAATTGGGGCGCTGTCGCTTTGGTACACAAACAATCTTATGGAAAAGCTGTCGGCAGAAGAACATAAAAGAATAGAATTATGGGCTGAAGCTACTCAACAGCTCATTAATTCAGATCCCGAGCAGGATGTAAGTTTTTTATTTGAGGTTTTACGCAATAACGAAACTATTCCTGTTATTCTTGTCGATATGGAAGACAATATTCTTTCTTATCGCAATATCGACTCCACAAAAATGGAAGATATTAATTATCAGCAAACAAAGCTTGAGGAATTTAAAAACAATGACAAAGAACATTTTATAATTAAAACTGATGATGGTTTTGAACTGAATAAAATTTACTATTCAGATTCAAATTTACTAGTACAACTACAATACTATCCATATATTCAGTTGGGAATAGTGTTTTTATTCATTCTAGTTTCATATTTTGCTTTTAGCGTTTCGCGCAGAGCAGAGCAAGATCAGGTGTGGCTAGGAATGTCGAAAGAAACAGCGCATCAACTTGGAACGCCAATTTCTTCTCTAATGGCATGGTTAGAAATAATGAAGGAGACCCGCAGCGACCCAATTATGATCGAAGAACTTGAAAAAGATGTTAACCGTCTTGAGAAAATCACTGCTAGATTTTCAAAAATAGGATCACAACCACATTTAGATGTTTTGGACTTACATGTAGTTTTGGAAAATGCAGTAAATTATATAAAGTCTAGAGTCCCTCGCAGCATCGAAATTACTACGAGTTTTGCAAAGAACGAAAAAGTAAATATTCCTCTTAATACAGAGTTGTTCGAATGGGTAATCGAAAATCTTTGCAAAAATGCAGTAGATGCAATTGGTCATAGTGGAAAAATTAGTGTTACAGCCGAAACACATCACGACTATATAATTATAGACATAAAAGACTCGGGCAAAGGAATTCCGAAATCTCACTTTAAAACAGTTTTTAATCCAGGTTATACCACAAAAAATCGTGGATGGGGATTGGGATTGTCATTAGTAAAAAGAATAGTTGAACAATATCATAAAGGAAAAGTCTTTGTAAAACATTCGGAATTGGGAGTTGGAACCACCTTTAGAATAATGTTAAAAAAATCAAATTAACAGGCTGAGTCCATTGCAAATTAAGCAGGTTTGACACATAATTGTTAATAATTCATTTTTTTTGATTTTATTTTGAATTGTTTTTATAACTTTGCACGAAATTTTTTTTGACAAAAATGAAGTTTTTAAGTCAATATATTGTACCGTTTAATGGCCTTGACAACAAGGATTATGACTTTAGTTTCACTGTTACGGATGAGTTTTTTACTTATTTCCCAAATAGCGAAATCAAAGGTGGTAATGTTGATGTAAAACTAGTTTTATCAAAAAAAACTCATTCGTTAGAACTCAACATACACGTTGTTGGAGAGGTTAAGGTAGAATGCGACCGCTGCCTCGACGAGTATGAAGAAGACATCGATTTTAATAATAAAATCATGGTTGAGTTCGCAGATGAGACAAATTTTGATACAGACGATGATTTTGTAAGGCTGAAGACAGGCGAAAATGAAATAAACATTGCACAGTTTATTTACGAATTTTGCCATTTTGGGTTACCGTTCACTCGCTACCATTACGATGACGAAAACGGAAATCCGGGTTGCAATCCAGAAATGCTTGCAATACTTGACAAACATCGCGCAAATGAGAAACAAAAAACTGCTGACCCCAGATGGGCAAAGCTTTCAGAGATAAAAAATAATAATGTTAAATAACTAAAATTACAGTAAGATGGCACATCCAAAACGAAAAATTTCAAAACAGAGAAAACACAAACGCCGCACTCATTATAAAGCTAGTTTGCCAACTCTTGCAAAATGTTCAAACTGCGGAACAACAGTTGAATATCATCATGTATGTCCAGAATGTGGATTCTATAGAGGTAAACTCGCTATCAGTAAAGAAGCTGTTGCAATCAGCTAATTATTGATGAACATTGGCATTGACATAAACGGCGGAGACTTTGCTCCCGATAAAATACTTAAAGGAGCTATCCTTGCTCAAAAACAAATTGATGTTGAGGATCGCCTTTTTCTATTTGGTAACCAACCAGATATTTTATCCAAATTAAAAGATTTGGGTGAAAATCCGGATGATTATGTCATTGTAAATTGTACGCAAACCATTGAGATGGGTGACGATCCGGTAAAATCGTTTTTAGAAAAAACCGATTCCGGAATGGTAAAAGGGTTTTTATACCTTATGGAAGGAAAAATTGATGGTTTTGCTAGTGCCGGAAATACAGGCGCAATGCTTGTTGGTGCTACAAAAGTAATTGGTCTAGTTGAAGGGATTTTGAGGCCTTGTATTTCTTCATACTATCCAAATAATGCAGGTAAAAACAATTTGGTGATGGATGTTGGCATTAATGCCGATGCTAAACCAGAAAACCTTTTACAATATGCGCTACTTGGCGACTTGTATGCAAAGAATGTTTTGGGACTTGAAAAGCCCAGAATAGCTCTGTTAAACATAGGAGAAGAAGAAAGCAAAGGAAATGTAAATGCGAAAGCCGCTTTTCAGCTACTAAAAAATGATCCGAATCTTAACTTTATCGGAAATGTAGAAGGTGGAGACCTGCATAAAGCAGAACTTGTTGATGTAATTATTACAGATGGTTTTACCGGAAATATAGTTCTTAAACAAGCAGAGTCTTTTTACAATATTCTTGGAAGTCGAAATATTTCAGATCCGTATTTTGATAATTACAATTACGAAAACTACGGTGGAACTCCTGTTTTAGGAATAAACAAAACCGTTGTTGTCGGTCACGGAAAAAGCAGCGATATTGCTGTTAAGAATATGATTTTGCTTACAGGCAATATCATTAAGTCAAAATTATCCGAAAAAATAACAAAAGCTTTTGAATATGGCACAAATTAGAGCCGCAATTACAGGCGTAGGTGGATACGTTCCACCTTATATTTTAACCAACGACGAATTGGCTAAAATGGTTGATACTACCAATGAGTGGATCATGGAACGTATCGGAATTTCAGAAAGACATATTCTACTTGAAGAAGGTAAAGCAACTTCCGACATGGCTACCGAAGCGGTAAACCAGTTATTAGAAAAAACTAATACTAGCCCCGAAGAAGTTGATATGCTTATCTGTGGTACTGTAACTCCTGATATGCAGTTTCCTGCTACAGCAAATATTATTTGCGATAAGGTGGGAATTAAAAATGCATTTGGATACGATTTGAACGCTGGCTGTTCAAGCTTTTTATTTGCTTTAATTACTGCGGCGAAATTTGTTGAAAGCGGAACACATAAAAAAGTTATTGTTGTTGGTGCCGATAAAATGTCTTCTATCGTTGACTATAACGACCGAAACACATCTCCAATTTTTGGCGATGGCGCTGGTGCCGTTATGTTGGAACCAGACTCAAGCGGATTAGGTTTAATAGATTCTATTATGCATGTTGACGGTTCTGGTCGTCATCACTTGCACCAAGTTGCTGGAGGTTCATTAAGACCTGCAAATTTCGAAACCATTCTTCGTCGTCAGCATTTTATTTATCAAGAAGGACAGCCTGTTTTTAAAGCTGCTGTTTCAAATATGGCCGACGTTTCTGTTAGGATGATGGAAAGACATAATATTACTTCTGAAAGTCTTAAATATCTCATTCCTCATCAGGCGAATATGAGAATTATTGAAGCTACTGCACGTCGTATGGGTATTCCAAAAGAAAAAGCAATGCTCACAATTACAAAATACGGAAATACGACTTCTGCAACTATTCCACTTTGTTTGTGGGAATATGAAAAAGAACTTATGCCGGGCGATAATATTATTATTGCAACTTTCGGTGCTGGTTTTGCTTGGGGCTCAACTTATATTAAATGGGCTTATGACGGAAGTAAAGTTGCTAAACAATAAAACACTTCACCGCTGCGGCGGACGGAAAAAATACTAAAAATGCGCATCAAATTGATGCGCATTTTTTTATGTATAATTCCATAGAGACTGAGTATTTTATAAAATATAAAATATTTATCATGGGACTTATATTATTCTGGTAGAAAACGGAATGAGAAAAACTGCAGAGAAGATTATAAAATCAAATTAATGCTTAATCTGCAAAATTACACAATAATTACAAATCATTTATTTCACAAACTTTTCCCGAATTAGCCTAACATCCTCCAACAGCTCATCATTTTCTGCTCCTTTTTTCTCCAACTCTAGAAGTGATGTTTTAAATTCTTTTAACTGCGACTCATCATCAAGACAAGCAAATAACTTATTTATCTGAATTAAAATTTCAAAATGGGATTGTAAAATTTGCTTAATAAACTCAGAATCTGTTTCATCCTGAGTAGAAAGACCAATATAAGTTGTTTCAAGCCAAAAGCCACCCAAAAACAAAGCACTTATTCCATACTTTTCATTTCCAGCTAATAAAACATTACCAGCATTTAACAAGCTGTCCACAACTCCAAATAATACATCTTTGTTCTCGAGATTGGACTCTATTAATGGAATTGTTTCGTTAAACTCCTTCTCTCCGATTGCAAGTTTGCCTGCCAAAGTACGAACTGCTTCGAGATAATCGGTACACATTTGTACTCGCTCGAAATGTCTAACATATCCCAAATCGGCAATATACATTCCAAGCGCTACGGAGCTTTCTTTGGAATTAAAATATTTATCCACTGCTTCGGGCTTCAATAAGGATTCGGAGTCAAAATGCGAGTGTAACTTGTTAATAGTTGCCGAAATTTGAGAATAATCAGGAATCTGAGAATAAATACTGTCGAAATTCTCAATATTTCCCGAATATTCTACATCACGAAACTCTTCTTTTACTTTTTGATATTCCTCAGAATTTATACAAGAAGTAATTAGAAAAACCGGAAAAAGAAAAAATATTATCCTTAGTTTCTTCATTTTAAATATTGTTAACCAAATTTCAACCTCCCCTAATCCTATTCTTTGTTCGGTATTATGTTTTTACTTTATTTCTATCTCATCAATAAACAACCACGAATCCTCACCAGAGCTCAAATGCCAATCAGGTAACTTTCCGTAATTAACTGCTTTTACTTTTACATATCTCGCTTTAACGGACAGCTTTGTTTTAAACTCCTGCACCTGCACTGTGTAATCTTCATCCGAAACTTTTGATGCTGATTCATAAACTTTAGAATATAGATTACCATCTTTAGAAACTAAAATCTCTACATTCTTTGGGAAAAATATCCACGACTTAACATCCTGCAAGAAAGTGACATTTACCGAGTTGACATCTTTTATTTCTAAAAGATCGACAATTGCTTCAAAATCCTTACCAGTATAACCTTGCCACAATCCACTTCTAAACCATGCTTCGCCCTTAACACAATCAATAAGTGCATTATCGCCACCTGCAGAATAATGAGAACTATACTTGCTTATGATTTTTACGGTTCTGTTATCGGGAATATGAAAATACTCGGCAGAAATTGTTTTGCTTTGCTTCTTTCCCGCAGAAACTGCATAAGCTTCAATCTTCGCATCCGAATTAAGCATTATTGGTTTATTGTATTTAATTGGGTTTTTATTAATGTCTCCCTTTAACGAATAAAATATTTCAGCCGACTTATCGGGGCAAGCCAACTCGACAAATACTGTATCGCGGAAAGAACGCATTGGTAAGTTAGTGTAAGGAATTGGAGTAATAAGCTCTTCTGTAATTTGCGATTTATAAATGCTCTCAGGTAAAATAGCTCGCTCTTTTGCAGGTTCTGGGCCCATAAAGAATTCTAAAGTTCCTCCTTTAAGAATAATTTTATGTGTTATAAATGACTTGTTGTATTCTCTACCATTTAATTTCACCTTTTGAACATAAACATTTTTATCGCTGTTATTATGTGCGATGATTGTAAAATTGCGCTTATTTTCTAACTGTATTACAGCAGTGTCAAATATCGGACTACCCAAATCGTAAATTCCATTGGCCGGATTAACAGGATAAAAACCCAAAGCCGATAAAACATACCACGATGACATTTGCCCACAATCTTCGTTACCACAAAGGCCATCGGGTTTGTCGGTATATAATTCAGCCATAATTTTGCGAACTAAGTACTGAGTTTTCCAAGGTTTACCACAGTAGTTATACAAATATGCCATGTGATGACTTGGCTCGTTTCCATGAGCATATTGACCGATTAATCCAGTAATATCTGCCTGTTCATTTCCCGAGGTTTCGCTATTTTCGCTAAACATCTCGTCAAGTTTTGCTTCGAAATTATCATTTCCACCATGCAATTCAATAAAACTCAGAATGTCGTGAGGAACATAAAAGCTGTATTGCCATGAGTTTGCCTCGGTAAAATTATAATTTACTTCGCGAGGATCAAAAGGAGTTTGCCATGCTCCATTAAGTCTCGATTGCATAAAGCCATTCTCAGGATTGAATATGTTTTTATAAAATTGTGATCTCTCAATAAATTGCTTATACTCTGCGTCGTGACCAGTCTCTCTAGCGAATTGAGCAATACACCAATCATCAAAAGCATACTCCAAAGCTTTGGAAACCGATTCGTGTTCCATCTCAAGTGGAATATATCCATATTTTGCAAATTCCGTTTTCCCTAGTTCGTCGGCGGTTGCTGATTCAATCATTGCCTTTAAAGCTAGATTAACATCAAAATTATTTATTCCCTTAAAATATGCATCAACAATAACCGGAACCGAATGATAACCAATCATACAACCAGTTTCATTTGCAGAGAGTTCCCATATTGGAAGTTTTCCCCCATATTGGTATTGGTCCAGAAAAGTTTTAATAAAATCCAAAGTTCGCTTTTGCTGAACAATTGTGTATAATGGATGGGCCGCGCGATAAGTATCCCACAAAGAAAAAACTGTATAAGTATCGTGACCATTAGATTTATGAACTTTTAAATCTGTTCCTCTAAACGATCCATCTACGTCTGAATAAATATTTGGTGAACTAAAGCTATGATATAATGCAGTATAAAAAATGGTTTGTTGCTCTTCACTCCCACCATAAACCAAAATTTTGCTAAGTTCTTTATCCCACTCTGTTTTAGCATTGTTTTTTACTTTTTCGAAATCCCAATCTGGAATTTCAGCCTCAAGATTACTTATTGCACCCTCTTCGCTAACAGCCGACAGACCAACTTTTACCAATAATTCTTTTCCATTATCATTAACAGTCTTCAGAACAACTTTACATTTTTTTCCGGAATATATTTTTTCAAGTTTGGCTAATTCTTCATCTTTCATGCTAGCCAAAACGTCTTCAGCTATAATTTCTTCGCCCTTCATATATTTTAGATCAGCATCATAGTCAACAATAGAAACAGGTTCGGAAAAATCGGCAACAAAATACAAAATCTGATCCTCGGCCCAAGCTTTTGATCTTCTCAATCCCAGAATTCTGGTTTCGCTTACCTGCTTAAGGTAGGTTTCAATTACCTCATCGCGATGTTCTAAATCAATAAGTACGAATCTGTTCGACTTCTCTGGAAAAGTATATTTGTGAAATCCAACTCTTGCTGTTGTTGTTAATTCCACATCAATATTATAATCTTCGAGTTTTACAGAATAAAAACCTGGAGTTGCAACAACCGAACTATGTTTATAATATGAAGAATAATCATAAGTTTCTGGTTTAGGATTGTATTTATTTAGAGGCATAAACAGAATATCTCCATAATCAGAACAGCCAGTTCCGCTCAAATGAGTATGACTAAAACCATAAATTACGGTATCGCTATAATGAAAAGCCGAGCAACCATCCCAGCCATCAAGTCGAGTGTCGGGACCAAGTTGAACCATACCAAAAGGCAAAGTTGCAGAAGGATGTGTGTGACCGTGAAAATCCGTTCCGATTAATGGATCAACTTGCTCTGATCGTGGCTCCACAACTTGTTTTGCGATATTATAAAAAAACAAAGTATAAACTACTAGCGCAGTTACAACAACAGCAAGGCTTATTGGAAAGACTAATCTTTTCATAAAAAACTATTTTATTTACAAAAATAGAAGATTTTGCCGAATAATAACGATTTAGTACAAAACCCTTTCTAACAGAATCGTAAATTTAACAGATTTCGAAAAACAAACAGGTAGTTACTTTGAAATATTACTAAATATTTTTCAAATCCGATTAAAAGAACGCTCTCATTTGCACACCACCGGTATGAATAATCTTTGTATCTTCAGATTTACGAGCATTATAAGTAAGGTTTAATTGTAGTCCGTTCGACAGCTGCCTTTGGAAACTTAAAGACCAAGTAAGATTTAAGCCCGGCAGTAGACCTTCGAGCATTTCGTAAGCAACAGCGTCGTTGGTTGATGAATTATAGCTGTAATAAATATAATTGAAAGTGGCATTTAAAGATCCTTTTTTTACAGAACTTAATCTGTAATCAATTCCAGCATCGTTAACTGTAAGTTTTTGTCCACCTGCAGTATTTTCTTTAATTTTAAAATTGTATTTCAGCGAAATTCTATTATTCATATCTGGCTGGAAATTTAACTGCAACTCATTCTGTTTGCTTTGTATCACATAGTTTTTATTGCTGAAAAATTCTGAATTATATGATTTATCTCCAGCAACAGATTTGTTCAATATCCCTAGTTTTGAATTCAAATTATACCGAAACTGCAATGTGTGCATCATCACTTTTCTGGTGTCAAATCCAGAAATAAGCATTAGTTTGTTATTGTTAGATTGAACTATATAATCAAACCCAAATTTTGGATTGCCGCGATTAAAAGAAAAACTGTTTCTGATAGACGAGGTCATGCTCACGAGATTTGCATCATCAATATTTTTTGCAAACGGATTAGCATATTCGGCAAAAACTGGCGAAGTGTTTTTTTGTGAAATCATATATGCCGCTTGGTCGGAAAACCTACTAAGAACTTTCCTAATGCCGGTTTTGTTCCTCCATCTGACTTCTGGATTAATATTAATACTTTGATTTACCTGATTTGAATATGTCTTAATATAATCAGCAGTTGGGTTGATTACGCGGATAAAATTTGCTTGATCAATAAAGTTTGCAATTTCAAATTCATCAAGCTCTTGAATTCCGTTTGCGTTATAGTCTGACCATGTAAAAACGCCTTGACCAGGAGCAACTTCAATGTATGAAAACTCTGTTTTCCGCTCAAGACCCGAGCCTATTTCATAAAAGTTGGTCGACGAAATTGCTCCTTTTAAAAGCTTGAAGCTATATTCTGCACGACCTGTCATATTGTTCTCTGTTTTTCCAGAATATAAACTGGTATCGTTTACTTCTAACATACGATAAGTAAAAACAGTATTAAGGCGATGAGCAGGATTTTTATCAAATCCACCTCCAACTGAAAAGTCGTGTGCCGTTGTTGTTTTTAAAAGCGAATTGTTTTTTGGTAAAAAGTCCTCACGATATTTATAATTAACCGATAAATTTGTTTTAAGACTATCTGCAGTTTTAATAAATGCCTGATATGAACTAAATTTATAGCTTGTTGCTGCAACACTATCTGTGTTATGTTTGTTCCACAAATTATCCTCGGAATTCTCGCCCACTCCAAAATTAAAATATTTAAAATCCTTAGAAATCAACAAGTTATGTCTCAAAAACCTTGTGTCAAAATAATCAGACTTACTGTTTAGTAAGCCACCATTCATGTCAATTTTCCAAGATTTGAATTTAAAATTAGACTTCAACGCGTTTTGCAGTCCTGTGTATTCTGTTCCTCTGTCCAGAAAAGTGCTATTTAATAAAACCTTACCAGCTTTTTTATCAATATAACTAATGCCCCCACTAATTGCATTTTCGTTATGTGCGGCATAATATGAGCTTAGGTTCCAGTCTCTTGTAAACTCGGTTTCTCTAAAATTCTCAATTCCTCTAAAGTTTTTATGCAAAAATTCATATTTTATATTTGCCCCAAAATACTTATCCTTAGTTTTCACAAAGCACTGCTCCAATCCTGTTTTAGCTGCATAACCAGAATCGTCGCCAGTATCAAGATTTGAAAAAGTATTAATATCATTTTTGCTATATGCTAGCTCAAAGTCAACTTTCGTCTTTTCAAATATCTGCGACTCGCCGCCAATAACAAGCATTTGAGTTTTTTTCGGAGTAATTATCTGTTTATAAGGAATATAATCGCCTTGAGGGACTCCTCCAATAGGCGCAACCCATTCGTAAACCCTTCCATTTGCCGCCGAAACGCCTTTTTTGTAGTTTCCCTTATTTGCTCCAGCAAATGAAAAACTTACACGATAATAAGCTAATAACGAGTTTGTAGAATGAACAAATATGGAATCATAAACAAATCCGTCAACAATAGTGTCTGAAATCATGTATCTAATTTCGCCTTCTTCAAAAGCAACCGAGTCATAACCTGGAACTAAAGCCAAACTTAGATTGTCGCCAATCTCACTAAGCAATCTTTTATCTTCAAGGCTCAAATCCTGATCAAATGGTTGATTTTTATTATCACTTTCGTCATAAACATTAATCCAGAATTTAGATTTTTCAAAACTCACTAGATTGGAACCAGTCACTAAAAAGCGAGTGTAATTTCTATCAGAATATTCAAACTCCACAACAATTTTCTTATCTTTATTTACTGGTTGTTTCGGAGTAAAGCTAATTTCACCAAGATTATAATCAATTGTATAATCATTATCCGACCCTCGGGTTAGAAGTAATCCATCAATATAAACCTTCTCAGTTCCAGCTAAAACTACAATATACAATTCATTGTTTGCTCCTGATAGTTTATATGGCCCTTGATTTCCCTCCACTCCTTTTATCTCCTGACGTTTGAATTTCCCCTTGGCTATAGCACCACTAATTTTTGTCTCTACATTAAACTCTTTGCCAGACTTGGTTTTTTGACCCCAGTTTAAGCCCAAGTCCGCTCCCTGTGCTTTTTTATAATAATTCAGGAAATGCCCCTCTGGTTTTTTCAACTCAAAATCTCCTGCCGTTAATGATACTTTATCGTTATATAATTTAATAAAAACCTTGTCAAATTCTTGCAATTGTTGAGATGTACCATCGGGCTGAATTGGAATGTTATTATCAGTAATAGCCGCCAGAATGTATAAATCGTCGTTTAATTTTCCATCTAGCTGTAAGTTCAATCCTGAGTTCACAATAACATCTTGGTTATTTCCAAAACTTATTCCACGCGAAATGCTCCCTTTTCTCGATAACGAAGTCTGACTGTATGCAGATTTATAATCCTCGCGACTAAATACAAATTCGTACTCATCCGGATTATTCTTGTCTCCAACTAAAAAATCAGACTTTTCAAATAAAGACTGTGGTTTAAAAAAATTGATGGGAAAAACTTTGTATTCAACAATTAAAGTATCAATATTGGGTCGATTATTAAAAATCAAAACAGACTTTTCGAAATCAAAACTATAGTCAGGCTGAATAATCTCTCCGGAAGTTGATTTAAAAATTATGCTTTCCTGCGAAATGCTGAGTGTGTCAATCGCAATACTATCGCTATCAACTACAATGATTTTTTGTCTGAAGTTTATCAGAGATTGAGCATTTACAGAAAAAGCAAATACAACAAAAAACAATATTGAGAGGATTCTTTTCAATAAACAAATTTACTACAAAAATAATCAATGATGAATATAACGAAAAAAAAGATATTTTGTGATGTAGGCTCCTTCGTTTTTCTGATATTATTTGGTTTTTGCAACAAATCAAATGGCAATTATAGGAACCCTAATAAAAAACAAGCTGAAATTTGCTTTCCTATTGACTTTTGAATCAATTATTTTTTCTTTTAAAAAAGAATAAATTTTTCGAACTTTATTTTTACTTTTGTTACATTAATTAACTAAAAATTTAGAATCATGTACGCAGATTTTCAACAGTTTTTACAGAAAGAAATTTCCGATATTAAAGAAGCAGGACTTTACAAATCAGAAAGAGTTATTGTTTCACCACAAGGCGCTGAAATAGAAGTAAGCAGTGGACAAAAAGTTTTAAACTTTTGTGCAAATAATTATTTAGGATTATCTAACAATCCTCAATTGATAGCAGCAGCAAAAGAAGCTTTAGACACTCATGGTTATGGAATGTCTTCGGTAAGATTTATCTGCGGAACCGGCGATTTACACAAGGAACTAGAAAAAAAGATTGCTGAATTTTTTGGCACTGAAGATACAATCTTGTATGCTGCATGTTTTGATGCTAATGGAGGTGTTTTTGAGCCATTACTTAATGAACAAGACGCAATTATATCAGATTCTCTAAACCACGCTTCTATTATTGACGGAGTAAGACTTTGTAAAGCTCAACGCTTCAGATATGAAAATGCTAACATGGAAGATCTTGAAAAACAGCTTATTGCGGCAAAAGACTGTCGTTTTAAGTTAGTTGTTACTGATGGCGTTTTCTCAATGGACGGAAATGTTGCTCCACTTGATAAAATTGTTGTTTTGGCAAACAAATATAATGCAATGGTAATGGTTGACGAGTCTCATTCTGCTGGCGTAGTTGGCCATACTGGTCGCGGAGTTACAGAACATTGCAACATTAAAGGACAAGTAGAAATTATTACCGGAACTTTAGGAAAAGCATTTGGTGGCGCAATTGGTGGTTTTACTACAGGAAAGAAAGAAATTATCGAAATGCTTCGTCAAAAATCAAGACCATATTTATTTTCTAATTCTATACCTCCATTGGTAGCAGCAGCAGGAATAAAAATGGTTGAAATGATGAGCGAAACCAACGAACTTCAGGACAAGCTTCATGCTAACACCGCATATTTTATGGAAAAAATGAGTAAAGTAGGTTTCGACATCAAGCCAACGGCATCTGCAATATGCGCTGTTATGCTTTACGACGCAAAACTAGCTCAAGATTTTGCGGCAAAATTACTTATTGAAGGAATTTATGTAATTGGATTTTCTTTTCCGGTTGTTCCTAAAGGATTGGCAAGAATAAGAGTACAACTATCTGCTGCTCATGAAATTGCACACCTCGATAAGGCAATTGCAGCTTTTGAAAAAGTAGGTAAAATAACAGGTGTTTTAAAATAAATTTAACTTGAATAAAACAGATCTAAATTAAAAAGCCGGCAAAACCGGCTTTTTTTTATCTAATCTTCATCTTCTTCTTCTTCTTCCGTTGGCTGATCATACTCATCTTTGAAGTCGTCTTCATCGTCCTCAAACGAATCATTTATATAATCCAACTCTGCATACTTGTCGGCAAACTCTTCTTTTGAAGAATCTTTCAAAACGCCTTCATCATCATAATCCTCATCTGCAAAAATAATGTCTTTTGCTTCCTGTGATGTCATGCGTACTAAGTAGTACTTTTCGTCAGTTTCAAATGGCAGAGCACTAACAAGCTTGCCGTCTTTGTTCGTAAATTGAATAAGATGCTGACTAAAACCATTAGGATAAGTAAGTTTTATCTGCTCCTGTATTTCGTTCCCTAACTTCTCAAAATCCTGTATAACTCTAGGTTTGTTCGTGCTCATTGATTTAAATATTTGATTTAATAATTTGTGTTTCTTTCACGATGTAAATGTGAGAAAAAATTTAATTACACAAAAATATTTTTAAATTTTATTTTTATTTTTTTTCTAAGCATCAAATTTATCTCAAATATAGGGTATTTAACTTCAAATTTTTATTGAAAATTCATATCTTTACACCAATGGCATAAATATTGTCTTTTATTGACCCAAAATCAAATATTATGAAGAAACTATTACTTTTTATCCTTTGTTTTTCTACTTTTAGTCTTGCATATTCGCAGGTTGACACAGCAGAATACAATCGAATGCAACGAGAGTACGATGATTATATTCGGAATGAAAAAGCAGCATTCGAAAAATACAAAGAAGATCGAGATAAAGAATTTACCGAATTTTTGAAGAAAGATTGGGAAAACTTTCAACTTTTTGCCGCTGGAAAACCAATAGAAGTGCCTGGTCCGACAAAAATTCCGGTTTTCGACACAAAAAGAGAGCTAGTAAGTGCTAAAAAGATCCCATCTAAAAACATTAGCCTTATACCTCAAAATATTGTTCCCGAAAATCAATTGCAAATAAGACCGATTCCGACTCCGGAAACTCCTCTTGCAAAAAAAGACTACGAACTTGCCACAATTGACTTTTATGGAAAAGAAATGAATTTCATTTATCATAATAAAATGAAATCTTGCATAATAACTGGAGTTAGCGAACCTCAAATTTCATATTTCTGGTCCGAAATCTCAGCATCTGATTATTATCGATTAATTGAACAAATGCTGGATTATAAAAACAACAACAATCTTAACGACTTTGCTTATATGAAACTAGCAGAGAAGATTGCCTTTTCCATTAATAGCGATTCAAACAATTCAAAATTGATAACTTGGTTTTTGCTTTTAAAATCTGGATATAAAATTAAAGTAGGATATTACGGCAACAACATTCATTTGCTGGTTCCTGTTGTAAACACAATTTATTCTTATTCCTTCTTTGTTTTCGAAAACATGAAATATTATGTATTCGATAAAGAGACGCAATTGAAAAACATATACACATATGCTCAAGACTATCCTGAAGCAAACAGAATAATGAATTTCGACATTTATAAAGCACCAACATTAGGCGATGATGTATTAACTCGAAAACTCAAATTCAAATATGATGATAAAGAATACAACTTCGACATTACATACAGCAAAAATTTAATTGATTTCTACAGTGATTACCCACAAGCAGAAATCCAGATATTCTTCAATGCAGGAATTTCGCATTTTTCAAAAGAATCGCTCGACAGAAATATAGAACCATTACTAATTGGCATGGAACAAATTGATGCAGCTAATTTCTTACTAAGTTTTACACAAAATGCTTTTGAATACAAGACCGACGGAGATCAATTTGGTTACGAGAAATTCTTTTTCCCCGAAGAGTTATTCTATTACCCCTATGCCGACTGCGAAGATCGCTCAGTATTTTTCTCATTTCTGGTAAATGAATATCTCCGATTGCCAGTTGCTGGTTTAAGTTACCCTGGCCATATAGCTACTGCAGTAAGATTTGACGAAAGTACTCCAGGTTCTTATTATCTGATCGACAACGACAAATATGTTATTTGCGACCCAACTTACATTAATGCTCCGGTTGGCGCGTGCATGCCAGAATTTGTAAAATCAGATGTTAATATTGTAAGACTAAAAAACACTCAAATTAGCAATTCTACCGAGAATAAAATATGGGATAAAATGCACGCTAAAGGTTTTTTTAGAACGAATTATGAAAATAACATTGTTAAAGTTGCAGACAACTCATGGTATTTGACTGGTATTGTGGATAGCATAACCGATGCGTCAATTAATATTCCTGCAACCGAATCTGGCAAAGAGAGACTTTTCGTTGCAAATGTTGATGACGATGCTAAAATTCTTTCTTTAGAAATTATCACTGGTGATGGTTTGTTAATGCCAGTTGGAATTGCATATTCTGATAAAAAAATATTCTTGTCGGGCTATTATAGCAAAAACCTTAAAATTGGCGAAGTAGAAATAAATTCGGCTTATGATAGAGAATTATTTATGGCTGCCTTCGACATGAACAATAATAATTTGTGGTTAAGAAGCAGCGGTATCGTGCACGAAGAAGAAACTGCAAATTTGTTCTTTGCTGTAAATTTCGATAAGCAAGGCAACTTTATTAGTAAAGAAGATATCAGCGAACAAAGCTTTGAAATGCAGAAGCCTATAGATGCAAGTGCAAGTGATAAAATTGTTGTTTACGGAAAATATGAAGGCAAAAATGCTCAATTATCTCAAAGTACAATTTATGAAAAAAGAGAGGCATACGATTACGCTGCGGCACTTCAAAATATGACAGAAGTATTTCTTTCGCAACGATATAACAAAAATGCGGCAGGACTTTTTGCCCTTTTATCAATACTACAAAATGGAAATATAACTATTAATCAAAAAGAATTTTTAGCTTCTATTGTTGTGGTAAATCCAGAGTTTAAAGAATTGTATCCAAAGCTTTATAAAGACGTTCGCGACATAACAAAAATAAAATCTAAAAACGAAATTGTAACGATAAAAGTCGCAACACTCGACAATTTCTCATTTGGTGGCCTAACAATTAAAGACAATGCTCAAATAAGCATTAGTAATTTCAAAAATGGAAACATTCGAATTGACGTACTTTCTGGGATTTATTTTAAGCCATTTATTAAAGAATATCCAGTAAATTACTTAAAGCTATTTAAGTCATCGGGTGACATAATGATAGATTACGACAGCGATAATGACCAAAAAGTAATTAATATTAAGAAAGATTTATTAAAATGATTTATATTTGAACCAAATTTAAAACTAATTTTTTATGAAAAAGATATTTACCATTACAGCAATTGTTTTAAGTTTAGCCTTGATATTCGGCAGTTGCGCATCTAAAAGATATACAAAAAAAGGGCTTAAACTTGAAGCGCTGGGACAGTATTCTGAATCAGCAGACATGTTTTACCAGGCAGTCGTAATTAAAAGAGCTAATCTTGAAGCTAACGCAGGCCTAAAAAGGACAGCACAAATGACTTTAAGTAAAAAATTGTCGGAATTTAATCAAGCCTACAATAATCAAAATAATAAGGAAGCTGTTTATTATTACCAAGACGCAAGAGCATATTACACAAAAATTACTGGAGTTGGTGTTGCGCTTAATTTCCCAACGTTTTATGATGAGTATTACAATGAAGTAAAAGATATTTATCTTGAAGACAAGTATTATGAAGCAACAACTTTGCTTGATGCTGAGAAATTTTCACAGGCAGAAACTATTTTCCGCGAGATTGTGAAACTTCAAGAAAACTACAAAGATTCTAAAGATAAATTAATCACGGCTACAAATGAACCTAAGTATCGTGATGGATTAAGACAAATGGAAAGCGAACAATATCGCCAAGCTTATTATGTATTTGATGGAATTATCAAAGCTGCTGGAGCGTACAAAAGTTCTTATGATTTAAAACAAGAATGTTTAACAAAAGGAACAATAACAATTAGTATTGAAAAAACGAAAAACTTTACCACAGCAACAGGTTTGGAATCAATAATAGAGAGTAAAATTATTTCTGGAATTCAATCGGCAAACAATCCATTTATTAAACTTATAGATTCTCAAAGTGGAAAAACATTTCAAAGCTCTACCCAAACGGCGATAACACCAAACGCTATTTTATATTGTGAAATAACAAAGTTCGTTTATAATAAAGGTGAAAATCAAGAAATAGAAAAACGCGGATATTTAAGAAAAAAAGTAAAAGTTCTTAATCGTGAAACTAGTGAGTATGAATTTAAAACCGAATACGACAAAGTAACATACAGTGAGTATAAGATGACCAGAACTGTTGACATGACCGTAACCTACAAACTTGTTAATGGACGCACTAGCGAAATTTATAAAACTAGTTCAAAAACTTTGCAAACTAGAGATGATATTTATTACGCAAAATACACAGGGGATGTAAATAATTTGGTTCCTGGCTACTGGAAAGACATTAAAACTACAAGCACTGAAGATTATATTAATGATAATTCAAACTCAATTAGTGCGTTAACCTCTTTACTAAACGCCAGATCGCAAATTAAAGATTACAACTCTCTTTCGGGAGAAGCTACCGATGGTGTAGCTCAAGAAGTTTCAAAAGCAGTTATTGACTACGTTAACGCAAATTAAAAGAACATGAAAAAAGTACAGATACTTATATTTTTGCAGCTTCTGGTTGTGATTTCATCATGCCAAATTGGGAAAAAGCAAACCTATGATAAAAAACCAATGCCAGAATGGGTATCAACCAAACCGCAAAATACTATGTATTATATCGGTGTAAGTTCTGCACCAAAAAAAGGGTTTTTACCCGCCGACTACATGGCTAACGCTCAGCAAAAAGCATTGGGAGATTTGTCATCTAGTATTTCGGTTAAAATTGAAAGTACTTCTGTATTATCAATCATTGAAAGCAATTACAATATAAACGAAAATTTTTCAAGTGAGATAACAGCTTCTACAAATCAGCAATTAGAAGGATATGAACTTGTTGACACTTGGGAAGATGAGAACTACTATTGGGTATACTATAAATTATCCAAGTCGAAGTACCAGATGCAAAAAGAAGAAAAGAAACAACAAACTATTCTAGACGCAAAAAACAAATATTATCAGGCTACCGAGTTAATGGGCCGCCAACTTCATTACAACGCATTTCAGTTTTATGTAGAGGCTCTTACTGCACTTAAACCATATCTTGGCGAAAGCACATTGACAGATATTGAAGGAGAAGAAAAAGACCTTGGCAATGTTGTTTTTGCCGCTGTAGCTGACTTTGTTAATGATTTAGATATTGTTTTTGCTTATGAAGAAACTAGGGTAAAAAAAGGAATGGATATTAATCCAGATATTTTTAGTTTTAAAATTCTAGATAAAAATGGGTCGCCAGTTTCAAGTATTCCAGTTAAAATAAGCTTTACGGGAACAGGCTTAATTAGAAACTCCGAGGTTTCGAGTAACGACGGTAAAGTATTCTGCTCTCTTAAAAAAATTAAATCTACACCAAACAGCGAGACATTATCGGTAAGTATTGATATGACCAGTTTCTCTCGTGCAGCAAAAGACCCAATGATTCGCAGCCTTATAAAAGGTATTCCTGCAAAAGAGAAAAAAGTTAGAATAATTGTTGAAAAACCAAATTTGCTTGTTACTTCTACCGAAAAAACTTTTGGAGAACTAAAAACTGATGCCAGATTAAAATCGACATTTGAAGGTTTACTAAGCAGCGAATTTATTATCAATAGCCAGCAAGAACCAGATTTTATTCTAAATATAAGCAGTAATACAATCCAAAATGGTCAGTATTATGGCGAATATCAGGCAACTATAAATTACACCATTGATCTTTCCGACAAAAACGGAAATGTTATTTATCGTAAAACTTCATCGGGAGATTATACCGGTAGTGATTTTATAACCGCCGACAACAAGGCTTATGTAGAAGTGTCTAAATCTATCGAAAGAACTATTTCAAGAGAACTAATAAGTTCTGTAAATAAATAAATTATGTCTGTATTAATGAATTATGCAATGTTTCCAACAGATAAAGGAAGCAGTGTGAGTGAATTTGTAAGCCAAATTGTAAAAATGGTTTCGGAGTCTGGTTATGATTATAAACTGACTGCCATGGGAACAATCGTCGAGACCGAAAACCTCGATCAAGCACTAGAAATTGTAAAAAAATCGTATTCGATTCTAGAAGGTCACACCGACAGAGTTTATTCTACCGTTACTTTCGATATCCAGACCAACAAGCCAATGGGCAGAATGGATGGGAAGGTGAAGTCGGTAGAGGAAAAGCTTGGCCTGGGCTAAGCTGACAGGTTTGCCAAGGGATTTAGGCCGGGCTAACCTGACAGGTTTGCCATTGCGTAGAGGAAAAGCTTGGCCGGGGCTAAGCTGACAGGTTTGCCAAGGGATTTTGCCGGGCTAACCTGACAGGTTTGCCATTGCCTTTTGCCGGGCTAAGACAGGTTTGTTGCCGGGATTTGCCGGGCTAACCTGACAGGTTAAGGCCTGCCCGCGCGAAAGCAAACCTGATAGGTTAAGCAAGGGGTCGCAAGGGATAAGTAATTGTTAGCAATTTGAAAAACGAAAAACGAAAAACATGAATCGTAACGAGCCGCTTCAATTTGACAGGTATTACCATATTTATAATCGTGGAATAAATAGCTGTGAAATATTTAGGTCAGAGAAGGATTATTTATACTTTATTAAGCTCTACAATAAATACATTCATGGATTTGCCAAAACGTACGCATGGGCTTTGATGCCAACGCATTTTCATTTTATAATTAAAATCGAGCAGAAAAATGAGTTTGGGGTATTATGCCCAGTGAACGAAGAAAATTTGCATCAAAACTTTTCGAACATGTATAATGCTTATGCCAAAGCATACAACTTGTGGTGTAAAAGACATGGAAGTTTATTCGAAAGAGGATTCAAAAAGATTTATGTTGACACAGAGGATTATTTTAGAAATCTTCTGTTATACATTCACAACAATCCGGTCCATATTAATTTGTCAAATAAACCTGACGATTATTTGTGGTCATCATATCATACATTTTTAGGTAAAAATAATCTAATACAGATTGAATCTGATTTTGTTATTGATTCGTTCGGAGATTTTGATAATTTTGTTTTTATGCATAGAGAAGGCCGGGGCTAACCTGACAGGTTTGCCATTGCCTTTTGCCGGGCTAACCGGGCTAACCTGACAGGTTTGCCATGCCTTTTGCCGGGCTAACCGGGCTAACCTGACAGGTTTGCCATTGCCTTTTGCCGGGCTAACCGGGCTAACCTGACAGGTTTGCCATTGCCTTTTGCCGGGCTAACCGGGGCTAACCTGACAGGTTTGCCATGCCTTTTGCCAGGCTAACCGTCAGGTTAAGGCCGTTAAGCAAGGCGTATTAAGAATATTCTCAACAATCCAGAAAATAATTAAATTAAATTAAATCTTAATTCCAATTACTATTTTTTATATATTTGCTTGAAACAAATATTTTATCATTTAATGTTTGCTATAACATTGTTGTTAATGTTCAATCGAAATTAATCGAATACTACTATGAACTTTAAAAAAACGATATTAAAATCGGCAGTTCTGGGTTTATCCTTAATATTGTTATCAAATATTACATTTTCACAGATACTCAACGGTCAATTTTACGTACCACCATATCCTGTTCCTAATTTATATTACAGCGAAAATGTTCCAGAGCTTCCCGCCCAGGTTTTGAATTATAACCTGCCATATTTTCCACAACAGTTTTATGATCAGGGAAGTGTTCCTAGTTGCGGGCAAGCCTCGGCAATTTATTACTGTTTAACCTACGAATATAATCGCCTTAAAAACACTCCGGCCGATTCCACAAGCACGTTTGCTCCTCTTTACACTTATTTCTTTCTTGATTACGGAGATAACTGGTATGGCGCAAGTTCTTTCGATTCTTGGAATATTGTTAAAAATCAGGGTAATCCATTTGTAAATGATTTTCCCGAATATTTGATTGACGAACAATACGATTTTGATAGATTGCCGGTTTGGATGAATGGGTACGATAAATATTACAGGTCTATGAAAAATAGGATATCGGGATATTATAGTCTTGATGTAAAAACAGATGAAGACCTAAAAATATTACAACATTATCTGCACGATCATTTGAGACAGGAATCAAGTGGTGGTAGTGCAATTGTTTATTGTTCTCCAAAAAATTACGGTATTTCAACTGATACTGTTTTTAATAATTGGTGGATCACATTTGTTTATAGTTTAGAATCTTATATGACTCATAGTTTGACACTGGTAGGGTATTATCAAAACACTACACGTGATTTTAATAATGACGGAATGATAACTGATTCTCTTGATATTAATGAAGATGGTAATATAGATTTTCATGATAATGAAAAAATTCTATGGGTTTTGGCAAATTCCGCTGACAACACTTCTAGCTGGAATTCTTCTACAAGTATTTTTGTTTTTAAGTACGACCTTCTATCAGAATGTTTTAATGGGCAGGTCTTTTTGCCTGTTCCTGATACAACTTATCAGCCCGAATTGACAGCCAAAATAAGAATCAGTCATCCCTTGAGAGGATTATTGAAAATTAGTGCTGGAATATCATCTGATATAAATTCAGATGTTCCGGAATACAGTATTGATTTGCCTATATTCAATTTTCAAGGAGGCTTTCTCAATATGCAAGGAGACGACACTGTTCCCAATTCAGAAACCATTGAAATCGGACTTGATATAAGTGAATTATTGAAATTCCCTGAAAACGACGGAATATCAAAAGTGTTTTTAACAGTTGACAACGCCGCATTTTTAAACGGATCTTTGGATTATTTTTCCGTTATCAGATACGATCAAGAAATTCCTTCTGAATATATTGCTGTTATTGAAGATTCTCTATTACCTGCAAAAAGAACCACTCGATTCTCAGTTAACTTACCTATTCATTCTCGGTTTGACGAAAATATTCTAAGAATTGAATCTGAAAGTCTTTATTCTTTTTCTGATGGGGATACACTTCAAGCAGTTATTACAGCTTCTGGCGGAACTCCTCCATATACTTTTTACAAATATCGGGAAGATGAATATTCGCAACAATTGTCTTCTGAACCTTATGTAATAGACTATTTCGAAAACACGACACCTAAAAATGATTCTCTCTTTGTTGCAGATCCATCAGTTATTTTTGCTGGCGAGACATTCGACACATTAATAATTGGCAAAAAAGGCAATATCCTTTTTCGAACAGAGGAGCCATCTTATTCCAAGTTGTATCCGTACCAATATTATTCAGAAATTCCACTATTTGATATGGAAATAAAAAATTATTATCCTGGGAAAATCGATTTTTGGAGACGATTTAGAATTGACGATACTTGTGTAAATTTCTATCATTCTCAATCCGCAAGAATCAAGACTTCAATCAACAACACTGGGGTAATAAGCTTAGGTTATACTAGTATTGCCAATGACTGGTACCATTCATCCTACTTAAAAACACGGTGTTACACATATTTCAGCGATCTTTTACCTTATTCTTACAACAGTGATTTTAAATCTGCTATTTTTTATCCCGTTCCCGATGAAAGCGGGATAAATATTAGTGGCGATGGGACTATCAGTTTAAATAGTAATCTCCAGTCGGGAAATTATAAAACAAATGTACTGTTAGTTGATTCGAAAGGAGACAAATCGGTAAAACTAATTAACTTCGAAATTTCTGGAAACAGGGATGAGCTAGTAGAAAACATAGGTTTGGTCTCGGTTTTTCCGAACCCTGCTAAGGATGTAATTTTTGTCGAATTTAAAAGTTCTAAATCACAAGATGTTGTCGTAGAAATAACAAATTCGCTAGGTCAAGTAGTTTTTAGCGAAAAACATGCGTGTGTGCCGGGCAAAAATACTTACATGATTCCTCTGGATAAAAGCGGAATTGACTGCGGGTATTACATTGGTAGCATTAAATACCAAAACAAGAATGACCGATTCAGATTCGTTGTTATCAACTAAAATTATATATTGGTAAAAAAAGGAATATAAAATCACAACACTATCCATCGCCTATAAATTATTTGTGCTACAATAATCACGAAAAATGGCCAAATTCCAGAATAAATATAGGATAGAATCGCACAGGAAACCCAATTGGGATTATTCGGCCGACGCCTTGTATTTTTTGACCATGGTTACACAAAACCGGGAATGTAATTTGGGTGAAATTGAAAACGAAACCATGAATTTGTCCGATTTTGGTAAAATTGTTGAAACGGAATGGTTGAAATCGTTCCAAATTCGAAACGAATTGATATTACACGAATACGTTATAATGCCAAATCATTTACACGCCATCGTGGAAATTAATAATGAATCATTCGGGCACGTTGTAGATACACACGGCCGTGTGTATCTACCAATCGTGCCCAATTCCCCAACCGTAACCAATTCCCCAACCGCAACTGATTTCCCGATCGCCCACGAATTATTATTATCAATCAAACGTAATCACCCAATTCGTTTACCAAAATCAATTTCATCGTTTATTGGAGGGTTTAAATCGGCGGTAAATACATCCATTGATAATTTTATTGATGAACATAAATTGTCGATACCAAAATATAATCGAAACAATCATTTTTTTCAACCTAATTATTATGATCATATTATTAGAGATAATTTTGAATATCATGGCATTCGAAATTATATTGCGAATAATCCCAAAAATTGGAATTCAGACAAATTGAAAAACAATTAATTGAACAATTTCAAAAGCTCAAAATATCTTTACCAATACGCAAAAAAAAAACTAAATTTGTAAAAATTTGATTTAAGTATCTTGATTAAGCAATTTACTGTAATATTATTCCTTCTCTTCACTTTCGCCCTATCGGCGCAGGACTATCCACTTACCGGTCATTTTCAGAATATTGTCGAGAAAGACATTTACTTTTCAGGAACAAATACTCTTGTTAGACCTGCAACTGGAGCAGAAAGCGCTCTTTACGATAGTTTAATTTTTACAACTATAAAAAGCGATAGAAAAACTTGGCTTGGTCGTAAAATATTTGATGAACATTTGGTCGTGGCTCAGGATTCAAACTTTAAAATTATTGTTGATCCTGTTGTTGATTTTCGTGTTAATCGGACTGTCGGTTCAACTTTAGGTGGGAATAGTAACGGCTATCTTAATACTCGTGGAATAATTATATCGGGAAATTTAGATTCTAAGCTATATTTTAATACTTCTTTTACCGAAAATCAGGGAGTTTTACCTCCGCAGATTGCTAAGTATTACGAGAGATTTGGCGTAATTCCGGGTTATGGCAGGGTAAAACAACTTTCAGGAAGTAATGAGTATGATTTTGCAAATGCTTTTGGTTCTGTTTCACTAAAAGCGAGCGAAAATCTGAATTTTAGTCTTGGCTACGACAAGATTTTTATCGGTGATGGTTATCGGTCTATGATTTTATCCGATTATTCTGCTCCGATGATGTATTTTAAAATATCTGCAAAGTTGGGCAAGTTCGAATATAATAACATTTTTACAAAAGCACTTAATCCAAATTTTAATAATGTACTGAATCAAGCTGTTCCAACAAGTGCGAATAGCCGTTATCCATCGAAATTTATTTCGTTTAATACATTAACATATTCGCCAAATGAGGCTTGGCAAATTTCACTTGTCGAGGCTTTGGTAATGTCAGAGGATTTACCTGATTGGAAGATTCCGTTATATTCTGTTTCGCCATTTTTGCGCACTGCTTATATCGATTATAATGCGCGTCTAACCAATAATTTAGTTGGAACAAATATCTCGTGGCAAAATCCTAAAATTGGCGTTTTTTACACACAAATACTAATTGACAAAATAGCTTCCATATACGAACCTTATGGGTCGATTCAGGCAGGTTATAAAAACTTTGACTTTCTAAATGTTGAAAATCTGTTTCTACAATTTGAATATAACAGGGCATCTACTTCTTCGTATGAGCACTACAATAATGAATTACATTACGGTCATTTTAATCAAGCATTAGCGCATCCTGCAGGTAATAAATTCAACGAAATAATTTTCATTTCAGCATATTCATACAAAAGAATTCAGCTCGTTGTAAAACTAAATTTGCTTGCATATTTCACACATTCTACATTCTCTTATCAAGATATTTTCAATTCGTACCCGGGTTGGGATGATACTCCATTTTTCACAATGGGCGAACCTACTCCAAAAATACTAAATGGAGATGCTCAGCTAATTTACAATCTGAACAAATCAAATAAATTACAGATTTTTGCATCTTTAAGTAACAGAATAGACTTTGTAAAAAATACAAATACTAAATTCATCCAAATTGGCTTGCGAACGGCCATACGGAGTAATTATTACGATTTTTAATGAAGAAGATTTTTTTAAATATCATTTTATTGCTAATCGGTTTCGCTGGTTTTGCTCAAATCATTCCGGTTCGTGATCCCAATTTTATTCGTGATATCGAAAAATCTTCTCTTGGCAACGACAACTCAAAACACTCGTCAATAAAACCTTACTATTTTGCCGATAATAAAGATATTTGTGCCGACTCTGCTCAATATGAAAAAAGTTTTCTTTATTATGGCTGGCAAAGTAAGCCAGGGAAAAAACCATCATCATTCTATGCTTTGCCTGTTTATGAAGTAATAAACTGGTTCGATTCTGAATATTCGCTCAATTTGCATATCGGAGGGCTTTTTGACTATTCAATTGGCGATAAGTTTGGGATAAGCTATCAAGTTTCAGCATGGAAACTAAATGCTCCAGAATATCAAACCTTTAGAGGATATCATTATTTTATTTACAATGGTTTAGGAAAAAGCTATTGGAGAGACAAAAATGTTGTCTTTGAAAACGATTTTAGAATGACTTATTCTCCATACAGCTTTTTAAAACTAGAACTTGCAAACAGTAAAAATTTCTATGGTGATGGTTATAGATCGTTTTTACTCTCTGATTTTGCATCAGCATATCCATATTTTAAATTAGAAACATCGTTTTTGAAATTCAAATATTCATGTGTTTGGGCAGTGCAAAAAAATAAATATCTTGACGATCCACTAATGCCAATGAGAACTGAAAGCTATAAATTCGATATCTTTCATTATCTCGATTGGAAAATCGGAAAACGATTAAATGTAGGTCTATTCGAAGCAATAATTTCAAAAAACGATGGTTTTTTCAAATTCGAGTACCTCAATCCTATAATTTTCTTCCGTCCGGTAGAATTTTCGCTTGGTTCGGAAGATAATGCATTAATGGGAACTAATATTAAATTTGCAGTCAATGATAGAAGCGCAATTTACGGACAATTTGCTCTCGACGATGTTATTATTGGTCAGCTAATAAACGATATTCGACATTCTGTAAATTCAGATTATACTGGAGAATACGG
>JBBQCZ010000026.1:0-31364 GCA_038319215.1 Bacteroidales bacterium
TGTTTAAGGAAAAGGCTAAGGCGAAGGCTAAGGAAGCTTCGCGTTTGCCTTGAGATTAGCTTTTTACCATTTTTACTGTTTACTATTTTTACCATTTTTACCATTTACCACTTACTTCGGTGCTTGAGCTTCGGTTGCTGAGCCTAGTCGAAGCAGTCGAAAGCACCACTTACCAAGTATATCTCAATCCCAATGCTGCGCCCCAGCCTAATCCTGAATAGTCGCCAATAAAGTCCCACATTGGTCTTGCATCAAGACTTAGCAATATTGGAGCTCCCACAACATTAAAATCGAATTCAATACCAACTTGTCCACCAAGAGCAAGATTTAGATATCCAGGATTATGGTCGTAGGTATAGAATCCAACACTTGCGCCAGGACCAATATACCAGTTTAAACCACCTACAATGTTAAAATCCCAGTGATAAATACCTGCTAAGTATAGTCTGTTGTGGTCGCTGTTTCCACCAAAACCTAAGTCAAATTCAAACCTGGTCATTGTTCCCACGGCTGGTTGAAAAGAAAGTTCTGCTCCGTTTATATGTCCATCGCCACCAAATCTTAATCCAAATGCATGTGGATTTACCTGGGCTTGTGCGAAATACCCAAAACTAAATGCTAGAATAACTACTAATAAAATCTTTTTCATATTTGTGCTTGTTTTTTTAATCCTACTCTTCAGGCTTTTCGGAATACGCCCCAGTTTCTTTAATGTTTCCGGTTTTTATTTTACTAAATTTGTGATACGTTTTTAACAGACTAATTTATTACTGTTGAATCATGTGAAATTCTTTTTTATCGGTACCATCCATATAATAATACCAGAACTCCTTTTCTTCGAGTTTCAAAATAAATAATGTAGTATTAGATTGATTGTTAATGCCGGTAATTAGGATTTCCGTATCTTTATTCTGAAATTCCCATGTGCCAGTACCTGAAAAAAGGCTCCATTGATAAGAATAGTTTCCCTCTTTGGTAAACAACTCTGTATAATCAGTCACCAGCGATGTGTAATCAACATCATTTACTTTGTAATTGTCAACTTTCCAGTTATTTGCAACCCTTTCGGTTCTTGATTTTAGATTAATCATTTGTCCGTCTGGATACTTCGAACAACTCTGAATTCCTGTTAAAACTAATCCTGATAAAATTACCAGAACTGCAATCTGTTTGATTTTTTTCATTTTTTGGTTTAATTTAGTTTTTGACATTATTGTCTTTTTTTTTGTTTGTGAATGACCGCAAGTTGAAGTCTAACCGCATTATAGTAGCTATACTAAGAAGTGGATTGTTATTAAGGGAAATGCGATTAGACTGTCGAACTTGTTTATCTTGAAATTTTTATAATTCTGAAATAATTTGTTGTAACTCATCAGCCGATTTTCCCAATTTTGTTTGAATTTTATGAAGCATTTTGTCCTTTTTACCTGGTTCAAAATGTAAATCTCCATCAGATAAATTGGGATATTTGGCTTTGAGTTTTACTTTCTGATCATCCCAGCTTACTTTTACTACTTTGGTTTTCATAAAAACTTAGATTTAATTGTTTTAATTTGTTACATCAAAGGTGAGGAGAAACCATTCTTTTTTCGTTACACAATTTGGTATCTTTGTTACATGATTAATTAAGGACAAAAACGTGGAACCTGAATTAGCAATAAGGATTAACGGTAGTACTTTAAAGTTTTGACAATTCTTCAAATAATTCCTTTTGACGTGAGCTAAGGTTTACAGGAATTTTAACTTTATAAGTAATTTGTAAAAATCCCGATGAGCCTTCGTTTTTGTAAGCAGGAACTCCTTTGTTTTTGAGTTTTACTTTACTATCATTCTGTGTTTCGGGTTTAATTTTAAGTTTTACTTTACCGTTAAGAGTGTCAAATGTTATTTCTCCACCAAGAATTGCGGTGTAAAGATCAATATCTAACTCGGTATATAAGTTTTTGCCGATACGAACGAATTTAGGATTGTTTTCAATTAGGAAGGTTATGTATAGGTCACCATTTCGACCGCCATTTTGACCTGGAGCACCATGTCCTAGTATTTTTATTGTCTGTCCGTTTTCTATTCCTGCTGGAATTGAAATTCTTATATTGTCAGTATAAACACTGAGCGTTACTTTATGCTCTTGGAATACATCTATAACGTTTATTTTTAGCTCAGTTTTGTAGTCATCTCCTTTGTTCTGCTGTGGCTGATGTTGTCTGCTTTTTCGCCAACCACCCGAGGGTTTTTCTCCGAACATCGAGGCAAAAAAATCAGAAAATCCATCCTCTCGACTTTGCCCTTTACTTTGGTAAGAATTCCTTTGGCTAGAACTCTTGTCGTTTGGCTGATATTGTCCGAATTCATCGTAATCTTTGCGTTTAGCTGAATCACTTAGAACCGTATTTGCCTCATTAATTAGTTGAAATTTTGATTTTGCATCCACGTCTTTGTTTAAATCAGGATGGTATTTTCTTGCTAATTTTCTATAAGCATTTTTTATATCTTTTTCAGTAGCAGCCTTGCTTATTCCTAGTACTTTATAGTAGTCTATATAAGTCATTTTAATAAATAAAGTATATTTTAAAATTTCTAAATAGCTTCTGGGCTTGCAAATTTGATTAATTCAGAATTGAATTTTTGAGTTTCTTCGAGAAACAAACTATGTCCGCTGTTTTCAAAGACAACCAATCTAGAATTAATAATCCCGTCGAGTAGTAATTCTGCCAAATCAAAAGAGCATATTTTGTCCTTTTTCCCATGCATAATTAGAGTTGGAATCTCAATTTTCGACAAGTCTTTTCTTAGGTCTGTATCCCTCAGAGCAATCAAGCATTGAGCCATTGCATAAGAAGAAGCACTCAGCCCGATTCCGAAAAGCCAATCTGTAATTCCTTTATTAAGAGAAAATTCGCTAAACGAAAGTATTTTTGCAAATGTTGTCAGGAGTTTAGGCCGATCTTTGTAATTCAAATCTATCAGGTCGTTTGCTGCAGATTTTGGAAAATTGTATGGAAAATCTCTTCTTTTTGTCCAGATTGGTGCAGCTGCGGCAAACAATGCCAAGCGAGAAATATGAGTATTCTTATCTGTGGCTGCAAATCTAATTGCAATTGCTCCACCCATCGAGAATCCACCCATTACAGCATCGGAGATGTTTAACTCCATTAAAACTGTTTTAATATCCTGCGCATGAGTATCATAATCATAATTGCCAAAGGGTTTGTCCGATTTGCCAAAACCACGCAAGGTAATTCCGATTACACGAAAATTGTTTTTTATAAGATCGTGATACTGATATTCAAACATTTCGTCGCTAAAAGGCCAGCCATGGATTAATACAATTGGTCTGCCTTCACCAGCATCGGTTACGTGTAACCTTACATAAGGTTCGGTCTCAATATATTCTGGTCTGATATGACCATAAGAGTTTCTGTTAACTGAGGCTTCCATAATTTTGATTTCTAAATTTTAATTACTACTTATTTGTAAAATTGTTATCCTGTAATTCAGCCCTAACAACATTCCAAACTCTTCCACTGTAATCTATGCACGATTTGTACATCGAATCGAGTGTTGAACCATTAATTGCGTCCCAGACAGTAAAAGTGGAATCGTCACTTCTTCGCGAGGTTTTTTTTAAACTGTTTACAGAATTTTCATCTGTACAAATCGAAGGAAATGATATTCTGGTGTCGGCTTTTTTTAAAATAATTTCTGACATTTTAGGGAAGTTTTTTAAGTTTTTAAAATAGAAATTCAACACAACGAAGTTAAGGTATTCAATTGCGAATGTATTACATAACTTTTGTAAACTGTTACATGTTTACAACCTGTATTATACACATTTGGGAACAAAAAGAGTGTGATGAAATTTTGGAATTACGTTTACGATAAACTGCGGAAATCTATAAAACATAGACAGAGTAAGAACATAAAAAAGTTATGCTTATCCAAGCCATAACTATTAAAGTGATTTTATAAGTGAATGAAAAATGGAAGCAAAAACTCGGTAGGTATTGGGCAAACGCATCTAAACTCTAAAAAATCAATAAAGAAAATAAAAATAAGATAAGGTTAGATTCTAGTTGGTTAAAGTTTGGATATGAAGGTTCGGTCGAGAATAAGGTTCGAAAAGAGAATTGGTTTTACTTTTCTTCAAAAACCTTATTATTTTTTCAACCTTAATAAAAAGCGAATAATAAGTGAAATCTAACCTTATTAAAAATCACTATTGTCCGATAAAAATTATTTTAGCCCAGATTCGCAAATTTTTCTTACATAATCCATTGCACAAGTCTATTTTTGAAGTTGAGTTTATTTGAAGAAATGCAAAAAATGTTTATGTCCCACGGACAAATAAAAACTATACATATTGTTGTTTTACTGACATTAAAGCCCTCTGGGCTATAGGAAATTGCCCAGAGGGCATATATGTCAGTAAAACTTAAACATCAATTGGTGCCTGATTGCCCGTGGGGCATAAACATTAAATTGCTTAATAACAAGCGTCTTTAGCCAATAGTAAAATTTGATTTTTACAAGCCCTTTAGATTTGTCCGCCACGGCGGATAAGTTTTTTTTAATTTTTATTGGACAACAGTGAAAACAAATACAAAAGAAGAACAGAAAAAAGTTTTGCTTATCCAAGCCATTACCGAATTAGCTCTCTTATTAAAAATTTAATCTGATATTTTGTGAATAATTCAGGCTAGTATTTTATTAAGGTTCGGTCGAGTATAAGGTTCGAAAAGCAAAATGGTTTAACTATTCTTCAAAAACCTTATTCTTTTTTCAAGCTTAATAATTTCAATCATATGTGAAATCTACCTTATTACCTTATTAAAAGTTCAAATGTGTACGCTTGCGAATAATTCAGGCTAGTATTTTTTTTAAGCTAATAAGGTCAAAAATCTATTGTGTATTTTTTTTATTAAGGTATCGTCGAGAATAAGGTTCGAACTCGGAATCCAGCGCGCTGGATTTATGGTAAGTGGTGGCTGGTAAAATCTGTAAGTGGTAAAAAGGTCAAAATCGATTGTGTCTTTTTTTTATGAAGGTGTCGTCGAGTATAAGGTTCGAAAAGCAAAATGGTTTAACTATTCTTCAAAAACCTTATTCTTTTTTCAAGCTTAATAAAAAACGAATAAAAACTAGAATCTACCTTATTCTTATTAAAAATTTAATCTGAATCTATAATATTTGTTTTTGTATTGAGTGTATCGGGAATACGTTATAGTCTTTACAAATATTCAAAGCGCTGGAGTTTAGATGCGTTTGCCCTGCGGGATGGTAAATTTGATACAAATGTTAAATTATTTCTGCTAATAAATGGCAGAAAACAGTTTAAAATTTATGGAAAAGAAAAGTAAAGAGTAAAATTTATTTCGCTTTTTCTTTTTTTGCATAATTTGTAATGTCAAAAGCAGAAAGCATACATTTCCAGTCATCGCCAGTAACTATGCCTTCCATATAAACATAACACAGAGGAATTTTGTCATAAGCCAATAACACTTCGCAGTATTCTTTTATGTTACTTGTGTAAACTCTAGAAAAGAAATCGTTAAAGACTTTTTTTGATTCGTCGGCAATAAATAATTTGAAATTGCTGTTTATTAAGCTAAAATGGCGGTCTCCAAGCATATTAGAGCCTGTAAAATTCAATTCGCGAATACTGCCATCCCTATCGAGTGTAAAATATCCCATCGGAGCCAAATCATACAAAAGCGTGTATTTTTTTAAAGCTATTTCTTCAATTTCATTAGCTTGACGCAATTCTTCATTTTGCATTTCGAGTTCAATTTGATGCACCTGAAGTTCGTGAAGTAGCCTCTTCGAATCCATTCCCTCATTATTCCCAGTTTTTTGATGTCGCTTTTCCTGTAAAAGCTCTTCGGCTTTTATTCTTAACATTTGCGCATCTGTAAAACTACCTGTTGATTCATCCATTTTTTTGATTTTTTATAATTATAATAATTCCTTTTACCATCTTATCATTGTTGTATATTCTTTCGATATAGCAGTTTGTTATTTCATGTTTACCTTCTGCAATAATCAAATCCGATTTTATGTTTTTACCTTTATTATCTTCTAATAAACCAGAAAATACCTTTTCTGTTTGCGCATGTTTGGATTTTGCAATAAACATATTTATAAAGTTCTGTCCAATTGCAGCTTCTTTGGTTTTGCCTAGCAGAATCTCTGCATTTGAGCTAAAAGAAATTATTTTGAAATCAGGTGAAATAATAATTAGCGCATCAGAGCCGATATTATATAGAATATCAACTATTTGTTGGGTTTCAGATAATTCTAATTCAGATAGTTTTAGATCTGTAATCTCAATAAAAGTTATTACTAGGCCGTCAATCTTGTTATCCAAAGTAAGGTATGGCATTATTTTCACTATATACCATTTTCCATCGTTTGTTAATACTTGTTTTTCGAAAGACAAAAGACTGTCCAATACATTCTGGGCATCTGTCGCAAATTCAGGGTAAATGAGCATAGATACCAAATCAAAAAGAGGTCTTCCTACGTCAGTTTTTATTATTTTGAAAATGTTAGTGGTCTGATCTGTAAATCTGCGAATATTCATTTTATTGTCTAGTATCAATATTCTGATATCGGTACTGTTCAATAGGTTTTTCATATCATTTGAGACCTTGGTATAGTTGTCGGCTTTGATTTGTAATTCGGCATTTACTGTTTGAAGCTCTTCGTTAAGGCTTTGCATTTCTTCACGAGATGTCGTCAATTCTTCATTTGTAGCTTGCAAAACTTCATTTATCGAACGCAAATGGTCATTATCTAAAGGTTTTTGTTGTTTTATTATCCTAATGTTTTGCAAAGCATTATTTGGTGTTTGACTTAATATTGAATCATTTTTTATAAAATCTGTATCGTATTTTTGTAATGACTTTAAATGCCTTTTTCGCATCAGAGCGACAAGGTTCGTTTTAAAAGCATTTTGAGATTCGCTAAAAGTAATCATGATCGTTCCACTCAAAATTTCTGGTTTGTCAACCCATAAAATGGTTATATTAATCAACTCATTATCAATTTTAACGTTTTGCAGAACTAATTTTGATTTGTTAGTTATTACATTATTAAATGCCGATGGAAAAATGTCGATTAACCCAGAACGAAGCAATGGGAAAATATTCATGTTCGATTTTCCAACAGGGGGATGCAAGTATTTCAATGTTGCTCCGCGTAGATATATTATGTCGCCATTTTCATTTACTAATAGGCCCGCCAGAGAGTAATTGTCAAGGATAAACTGATTAGCCAGACTTTCAATGTTTATATCTGGTTTGGAAATAATTTCATCTTTAATATTGTAATTTCTGTTTGTATTTACAGCTGAAGAAAGATTTAATATGCCCCGTTTTTGAGTTGTTGATGTGCGCTTAAATATCTTGAGTTTTGAATCAATTGGTGAATAGAATTCATTCTTAGCCCCAATTGTTTCTGCACTACCTAATAGCAGAACGCCTCCAGTAATAATACTATAATTAAACAGACGAATAACATTGTTTTGTGCTTCTGCGTCAATGTATATGAGTAAATTACGGCACGAAACCAGATTGATATTTGTAAAAGGTGGGTGCATAATAAGGTTATGCTGAGCAAATACTATCATCTCCCTGATTTCAGATTTTATCTCATACTCATCATTGATTTTTGTGAAATATTTTTCCAATCGAGTTGGAGATACACTGTCAGTTATAATGGATGAAAATAAACCTTTTCTAGCCATTTGCACTGCATCATAATCAATGTCTGTAGCAAAAATCTGTAAGTTGTAATTTTTATATTGATTATGTTTTTCAAATATTTCTTTAAAAACAATAGCAAGAGTATAAGCTTCTTCACCTGTAGAGCAACCTGCTACCCATACTCTAATTATTGATCCTTCAGGAATCGTCAGCAATAATTTTGGGATTACAGTTTCTTTAAGCTTATCCCAAACCATTTGGTCACGAAAAAAAGAAGTTACACCAATAACTAACTCTTTAAAAAAGATATCAATTTCATTTGGGTTGTTTTGCATGTACCTTACATATACTGCAATATCTTCAATTTTATGAATGCCCATTCGCCTTTCTATGCGTCTTAAAATTGTACTCCTTTTATAAAGTGAAAAATCGTTCCCAGTACGCTTCCGAAGCATAATAACTATTTCTTCAATAAAAGTGTTATCAGTCTCATCTAACTTACAAACTGGTTTTAAAATAGGTGTTGTTGTTAAAAATTTAATAAGTTTTTCATATAATTCGTTTGCAGGAGCTATAATGTCCACTACACCTGTGTCAATTGCCATAAGAGGCATGCTGTCAAATCCTGCGGTGTCAGGATCTTGAACCATAATTATTCCGTGCTGTTCTTTAATTACACGTACGCCCTCGCTACCATCAGAGCCTAAGCCGGAAAGAATGATTCCGATGCTAAGAGCTTTTTGGTCGTTTGCCAAAGAAGCAAAAAAGATATCTATTGGTAATCGCAAACCTCTTGAAACAGTTGGATCACTTAAATGTAATATTCCATCCTTTATTGTCATGCTTTTATTTGACGGAATAATATAAACGCAGTTTACCTCAACCTTCATGTTTTCTTCCGCTTGAACAACCATCATAGCAGTGTTGCGTTGAACAAGTTCTGGCATAATCCCGATGTGCGAGGGATCTAAATGCTGTATGATTATAAAAGCCATTCTACTATCTTCAGGAATTTTACTAAAAAACTGTTCAATAGCGTCGAGTCCTCCTGCAGATGCCCCAATGGCAACTATGCGTAATCTATATGGAGTGTTTTCAAAGTTATTTTCTTGTTTTATTGTCATGCTTTTTTTGTTGGAACAATGAGAATGGGAGTTTTACTATCATTAATTACACTTTCGGCAACCGAGCCTAATAGAATTTTTTCAAGCCAACTTCTGCTATGAGATCCTATTACAATTATATCAGCATGAGTCTCTTTTGCCGCACTTAATATTCCAGACGAAAGGTCGCCATCTTTTATCATATTTGTAATGCTTTCGTCACCAAGATGCTTTTTTGTTTTTTCAAGAAAACTTGCAGTGATTTCTTTTAGCCCGTCAAGGGTGTCAAGAAGAGCTGGGTTTGAGTTCAGATATCCTTCAAAGCCCATAATTGGTGAAAAATTAGAAGTGGAATAATATAATGGCTCTGCAATTACATGCAATAGAACTATCTCAGCATTCATAGTTTTTGCTAATGTGAATCCTACTTCTGCAACTTTCTGAGATGTTGGATCATAATCAATAGCTATTAGCACTTTCTTCATTTTTGTCGTTTTCATTTTTTTATTTTTTAAATTTGTTAATACTTTTTATTCTCTGCAAATGATTAAATTATGATTAAAATAAATAGATTCTTAATCATATTAAAATCTTGATGTAAAGTTAGTTTGCGAAAATCAAAAGGTATTACATAATTTAGTTATTACTTTGCATAATTTTTAAAGGTTATTAAGAAAGATTCTACTGTTTTGTTTTAGCTGTCCATACTGCGTCGGAGTCATTCCAGTGACTTTTTTAAATTGATTCGATAAATGGGCAACACTGCTATAATGTAATTTGTACGAAATTTCAGTAAGATTTAATTCATCATACAATAGCAATTCTTTCACTCTTTCGATTTTATTTGCAATAATATAATGCTCGATTGTATTGCCGGTTGATTCAGAAAATAGTGACGATAAATATGTGTAATCAGTTTGCATTGATTCGCTCAAATAGTCGGAGAAATTTGTTTTTAGCGGCTCATCGCTATAATGAATCATTTGAATAATTATTGTTTTTATGCTTTCTACCAAAATTGCTTTTTTGTCATCCATTAATTCCAAACCCGTAAGTTTTAACGCCTGATTTAGTTGTTCCAATTGCTCTTTCGTACAATCACTTACATCAACCATCCCCAACTCTAAATTGTGGTATTTGATTTTGAGTTTGTCTAACTCTGAGATAACTACCATTTTGCAACGAATAGAAACCATGTTTTTGATGTGCAGTCTCATTAAAATGCTTTATTTTTAAAATATTAAAAGAACAGTAAGTGCTTTAACTTTTAATGCAGGACTCAAAATCAATGTCCTTATTATTTGCATATATATTGGTATAGAATAGTATCAAAGGTAATCAATTAAAATCAAAAATATGAATAAAAATTCAGAAAGGATAAAAATAAATAAATTATACATAATTTGGAAAATTTTATGCAATTTGTTTAATTGTTAAAAATACAAATAAGAGTTAGTGATATGGTTCTAATCATTTATGATATATAAAATATAGATAAAATAAAAATAGCTTAACAGTTATTGCCTGAAAAGAAATGCGAGTTTTTCGTCCTTCTTGGCTCTATGTCATCTTATTTCGAATATTTATGAACCGAAGCTCGGTGCGATTTATTGAGCGCGATCTAAATAAACGCTGTCGATATGAAACCAACAAATCTGGCTAAATCCTATTTTTCTATTAATAATCATGTAAAACTTTATAGTAGTTGTGTAACACAATTTGATTTCACAATCCCCACTTTTGCTCAAGCAAATTAAACGGTTTGCAGATAAACTAATAAAATAAAACATAAGATGAAAAAATTTATCAGAATTACGACTATGCTCTTTGTTGCAGGACTTTTTATAAGCATCTCGGCATGTACAGTATTAGTTACAGAAAAAACTACGCGTAAACCAGGACATCATTGGGGCTGGTTTAATTATCATCAACATGACAATGGCAAACATAAAGGTCAAAACAAACATTATGACAAAGATGAGCATAATGGTAAGAGTGATCATAGAGAGGGAGATAATCATAAAGATGATGGCAAAAAGGGAAAGGGTAAGTCAAATAAACACAAATAGGCACAGAGGATAAACTTTAAAATATACAAATGAGAACTAAAAATGCAGTTATTTTGGTGGCAATGTTGTTAATAACAACAACTATTTTTGCCCAACACTCAGACACCGATAAACGTGAAAGTTTTTCTTTTGGTGGTAAGCTAGGATTTAACAGCTCAGGTACATATTCAAATCATGGGCAGGATTTTATTTCTGATTCTAAAGCAGGAATAGCTTTTGGATTATTTGTCGGAATCCCTTTTGGGAAATATATTGGCTTTCAACCTGAGATTAGTATCTCTCAAAAAGGTTTTATAGGTTCAGGAACGCTATTGGGTAATCCATATCTAATTAAAAGAAGGACTACATTTTTAGACATCCCGATTCTGGCTCAATTTAAGCCAATAGAGTTTCTAACAATAGTTATTGGACCACAGTATTCTTTTTTAATAAATGAGAAAAATGATTTCACATTTGGCGATAATGACGCGGAACAACAGGCGGAATTTGATAAAGAAAATTCCAGAACAAATATTCTCGGTTTTGTTATGGGAGCAGACATAAATATCTCGCACATAGTAATTTCTGGACGATTTGGATTTGACTTGCAAAACAACTATGGTGATAATAATTTGATTACTCCACGATATAAGAATCAGTGGTTACAGCTTGGAGTGGGGTATAAGTTATGAAATGACAAATGACAAATGACAAATGACAAAAAGAACAAATAACAAAAAACAAGCTCCAAATGACAAAAAGAGCAAATAACAAAGAATACAAGCTTCAATCAAAAATAGATAATCAAAAGGTGACTGAGGGTTTTGATGGCCCTTTTACGGGACATCAAAATGTCTCGAAGGCACCGAAAACAGAGAACAAATAACAAAAAATCCCGAGTCAGCCAATTGGCTGATCGAGGATCCTCGAGCTAAAAGCTCGGGACAAATAACAAATAACAAATAACGAAATGAGAAAAGTAAAATTATTATTAGCAGCAGTCTTGGTAACTGCATTATTTATGTCTTGTACAAATGCAATAGTTGGAAAGTGGTCTGTTCAGAAGTATGAAAACACCATTCCGGGAGAACAAGTAGTTACACTTTCTAACATAGGTGAAATTAGTTTTAATCGCGATGGCACAGGAGAAAAAGACATAACTTATACCGTGTTTGATTTTAGTAAAACTGACACTAATCCATTTAGTTGGACAATTAACGAAAACTTTGTGACTATTGTGGGTGACAATTCAGAATTCGCCAAAACATGGATACGGGTTGTGGATCAAAAAAAATATCAATATTGGACATCTACAGATGGCGAAAATAGAATTCAGATTTTAGAACTTAAAAAATGACAGTAAAAAACTGTAATTTCTTAGCAAAGTAAAATTGCAGTAATATTAATAATTTAAAAAATAGTAATGAAAAAAACAATTAGTATTCTATTTATCTGCACAGCGATATTTTCGTTGGCAATATTAAGCGGGTGTAAAAAAGATGAAACTATAATGCCTGATCAAAACACAAAGATGTTGACAGTTGATTTAGGAGATGCGGGCAATTTTGCAGTTCTTGCAGGTTCAGAAGTAACAAATACAGGCGCAACTGAAATTACAGGTGATTTGGGTTTAAGTCCAGGAACATCTATAGGTGGTTTTCCTCCAGGTGTTATAACTGGAACCATTAGAATAAACGATGCACTTTCAAATCAAGCCAAACTCGACTTAACTACTGCTTATAATGATGCAGCAGGTCGCACATCAGTTGACATTGAGTTGATTGCCGGAAATATAGGTGGTCTTACCTTGGTACCAGGGCTTTATAAATCAACATCATCAATCGAAATATCTTCTGGAGATGTAACATTTGACGCTAAGGGCGATTCAGACGCTATTTTCATTATTCAAATTGCTTCAACATTAACTACAACTCCAGGAAGAAAGGTTATTTTAACTGGCGGAGCTCAAGCTTCAAACATTTTTTGGCAGGTTTCAAGTTCTGCAAGTTTTGGAACAACAACCCAATTCAAAGGAACAGTTATGGCTCTTGAATCCATTACTTTTGATACTGGTGCAACACTCGACGGAAAAGCTTTAGCAAGAAATGGTAACGTTACAATGGAAGGAAATACAATCGTTCTTCAATAATTATTATTCGCTGAATTTTTTAAACCCCAACCGCAAATTGGGGTTTTTTTATAAGCGAATAGCGAGAAGTTTTCCAAAATGAATTATGTAAGTCTTTTAATTAGTTGTGTAACATAATTTGTTTTTGCAAGCCTACCTTTGTTTAGTGAAAACTCTTTCACCATTAAGCTATATGATTATGAAAAGATTTTTATTAAGTGTAATAATTGTTTTAGGCATGTTGATTATGCCTATTCTTACCTATGCCCAGGCTCCCGATTTAGGGTCAGTAAGTTCTTTTGTTCTGTTTTCAACAGATGGAGCAGTAACAAATAGTGGTATTTCTCAATACACTGGAAATGTAGGAACAAACAATGGATCAAGTACAGGTTTTGGAAATGTAAATGGCGTGATGCACGATGGAGACATTGCAAGCGCTCTCTGCGCTGCTGATTTATTAATATTGTATAATTTCCTGGATGCTGCAATCCCGGCATACTTTCCTGCTGCTTTATTAGGAAACGGTCAGACATTGACACCTGGAATTTATAAAGTTGACGGAGCGGCTACTTTAAGTTTGGAACTCATTTTGGATGCTCAGGATGATCCGAATGCGATTTTTATTATCCAGATACAAGGCTCATTTTCTACAAATGCATTATCATCAGTTACGCTTTTAAACGGAGCAATGGCGTGCAATGTGTTTTGGAAAGTAGAAGGATTGATAGAAATGGCAACAGGTACTTCAATGAAAGGAACAGTGATAGCAAATAATTCAGGGATTAACATAAATACCGATTGTGTTATCGAAGGTAGAGCACTTTCAACCACAGGCGCAGTAAATACAGATGGAGTATTATTATACACTCCAGTAGGTTGCGGAAGCCCAGTTCTTTTGGGTCCAGATGCACCAAATCTTGGTGAAGCTACTTGTTATGGAATATTTTCTTCAGATGGACCAGTCGTAAATGCTGGTATTACAACTGTTGTTGGTGATGTTGGAGCAAATGTCGGACTAACTACCGGATATGATCCTCTTTTAGTTACTGGATACATCCATGCAATTCCTGACCTTTCAACTGCTCAGACTGCTGCAGATTTATTATTAGCTTACAACTATCTTAATGGACTTCCTGAAGATATTATACTTCTTTATCCACCACAATTCGGAGCAAATTTGGTTCTTACACCACATACATACACTCTAAACGGTGCCACAACACTTACAGATACACTTTACCTTAACGCTCAGGGATATAGTGATGCTGTGTTTATTATCAAAATATATGGTGCGTTTGAAGCTCTTGTTAACTCAAAGGTAATTCTTATAAATGATGCACGTCCAGAAAATGTTTACTGGTTAGTTAATGGAGCTGTAGATATTGATGATTATGCAATATTTAGCGGTACAATTATTTCTCAAGGAGCATTTAATTTACATACAGGTGCTACAATTAGTGGTAGAGCGTTGACTGGAGTGGGAGCTATTGGTACAGCTGCGATAATTGCTGACGCATTAATCTCGCCTGATTGTCAAACAAGTAGTAGGGTCGATATTAATAATGTTTTAGATCAGGTTACATTTAGTCCTAATCCATTTGTAAATAGCATAACTATAAACACTAATAATGCTACAAATTCAAATAAATTGGATTTAAAAATCTATAATAATCTTGGAGTTGAAGTAATACATTCAGTAATAAATAATTCTTCAACAACAATCGAAACAGAAAATATTCCTTCAGGAATATATTTCTATAAACTTTCTGACGAGAATAATAATGTTCAGTCTGGAAGAATAGTCTCAATTAAATAACTTAAAATTTTTGTAGAATTATCTCACGTCATTTGTTTGACGTGAGATTTTTTGTTTTTAGAAAGTGTATTCTTGTAAGCAAAAATTATTAGTTAGATTGAATTGAGATTTTGGGAAAAAACTCGGAAAAGCTACGTGTCTTCAACCATTATCAAAAATTTATTCATAGTCGGGGTTTCTGTACAACGAAAGATTAGTCCTTGTTGTCTATGTTGTATAATTTGCGAAAAATTATTGTATTTATTATAAAACAAATGTTTTGTCTCAAAAAGTAGAAAAATAAATTTGTACATGAAGTTCTATTTATTAGCTTTACTAAAATTAATATTGAATTTTTCTTGTTTTGTTATTAATGTATATACCTTGTTGATAAATACTAAACAGAATACGAATATTGAAAACCTTAAAACCATCATACCATGAAGAATTTTATATTTGTATTTGGATTAATTGTGTTGACATTTATTGTGACAGAATCTTATGCCCAGCCTAGTAATGGAGGTCTGCCATTGAGTTTTACAAATAAAAATGTGGCTGTAGATATTGACCATGTTTCTCTACCTGCGCCGGATATGCAATCTGTTATGAAAGATGTTGATGTCTTTGAAAAAAATGGACAAATTTATAGAATTGCAGAATTAATTCCTGCTAGTTTTAATACGGGTAATTCCGGTACTTGGGATGTTTTGGCGGATGGCACACGAATCTGGCGACTAAAAATATCCGTTAAAGATGCAAAAGGCTTGGCATTATATTATCAAGACTTTTACTTGCCACAACATACTCAATTATTTCTCTATAATGAAAATCGCAAACAAGTAATCGGAGCATTCGATTATAGGAATAATCCAACGATGTTTAGTAATTTTTCAACTGAAATTATTCAAGGCGAAACTGTTTATCTCGAGCTTATTCAAACTCCTGAAGCAACGGAGAATCCCAATATTCAAATTTATCAAATTTCTTATATTTATAGAGGAATAGATCAATTAGTTGGGAGATATCAAAACGAAAAACCAACTGGTGGGTTAGGCTCTTCAGGTGAATGTGAGGTAAACGTTAATTGTCCCGAAGGTGCCAATTGGCAAATGGAAAAAAGTGGAGTTGCCGAGTATTTTACTGGAACTGGTCTTTGTTCTGGCACTCTGTTAAGTAATACTTCGTTTGATGGAACGCCATATTTTTTAACTGCCGACCATTGTGGTGGCAGCGAAACAGATTTTTCTGGCTGGCAGTTTTACTTTAACTATGAGGCCGCTGGTTGCGCTGACCCTGGAACTGAGCCAGCATATAGTGCTATTACAGGAGCTGTTAAAAGGGCAAGAGGTGACCAAAATACAGGTTCCGATTATTTACTCCTTGAATTAAATTGTAACGAAGAACAATTAAATGCTTTTGGCGCTTATTATAATGGCTGGAATCGTGCTGTAACAGCAAGTTCAAGCGGTGTAATAATACATCATCCTGCTGGAGATATTAAAAAAATTTCAACATATAATTCTACAGTAACTGAGGCAACTTTCAACACTTGTCCAGTAAATGCACATTGGCAGGCTCAATGGGTGCAAACCGAAACTCATTGGGGAGTAACCGAAGGTGGTTCTTCAGGTGCTCCTCTTTTTGATAACAATAAACTTGTTGTTGGCTCTCATAGTGGAGGATATTCGTATTGTGACGCTCCAGTCATTCATGCAAATGATATGTTTGGAAAGTTTGATTACCATTGGATGACAAATGGTGGAACAGCGGCATATCAATTAAAACCATGGTTGGATCCGATAAATTCTGGAACTATTACTTGTCCTGGTTATTCTGCTGGTAGCACTACTATAGCAGTACAAGGAACCGTTTATAATGATTTAAACCAAAATTGTATAGTGAATTCATACGAAAATGGAATCGCTGGACAAACACTAATTATTAACCCTGGGAATATTATTGTACAAACAAATTCTTTTGGTGTATATTCCTTAGATAGTCTAGCTGAAGGATCTTATACCGTTTCGATTGACACAACAAATTTAAACTGGGTAATAACCTGTCCAACTACTCAGAGTTTTGAAGTAGTGAATACAGAGCTTGTTACTTTTGCCCCTTCATTTGGAATGGTTTCTACCCAAGCATGTTCTGATCCCGAAATCAGTATTTATGCTCCTATTTTGCGTAGATGTTTTGATAATCAGAATGTTAGTGTTCAAGCAAGCAATAATGGTTTGGCAACTGGTACTTTCGAAGATGCTTATGCAACGGTTCAGTTACCAGATTTAATAATCCTTCATTCTTCAAATAGACCTTATACATCCTTAGGGGACAATACTTATCAATTTGATATTGGTGATATATTACCAGGACAATATATTTTATGGTATTTGAATGTTGAAATTAGTTGTGATGCGGTATTAAATCAAACACTATGTATGCAAGCACAATTATTCCCAGTACCGGATTGTGCTCTTGACGATGAACCTACAATTCCTGGTGGTGCAACTGGAGATATTCCTCCTTGTACAAGTCCATGGGACCACTCTAGCTTAAGTGTAAACGGTTGGTGCCAGAATGATTCTGTTTATTTTACTGTTACAAATACTGGAGAATTTGGTGATGGGAATATGCAATGTTTTTCACCTGTTCGATTATACATTGATGGATTATTAGAAAGTGTAGAATCTATTAAACTAGTTGGAGGTCAAACTATTGTTTATGATTTTGAAAGTACAGGACAAACTATGAGATTAGAAGTAGATCAACATCCTTTACATCCGGGCAATTCATATCCAAATGCTGTTGTAGAACTTTGTGGAGATATTAATAATTGGACTCCAGGCTTTGTAGATGCGCAGTATCAGGACGACGCAGACCCGATTAAAGATATTTACTGTGGAACTATTGTTGGAAGTTATGATCCTAACGATAAATCCGCTTCTCCGGTTGGAGTCGGTCCCGATAATTATGTCTCTCCAAATCAAAGTTTGCAATATTTTATCCGATTCCAGAATACAGGAAACGATACAGCCTTTACTGTTGTTATACGAGACACATTGGATTTGAATCTTAATATATTTTCTGTCACTTCAGGTGTTGCAAGCCATCCGTATTCTTTTCAAATTGCAGGTCCAAGGGTTTTAGAATGGCGATTTGATAATATTTTACTTGTAGATAGCACCACAAATGAACCAGAAAGTCATGGTTTTGTCTCATTTACAGTAAATCAAAATCCAAACCTTCCTTATGGAACACAAATTTTAAATAAAGCAGGAATATACTTCGATTATAATGATGCGATTATTACTAATGAAGTTTCTCGAATTCTGTATGACTTTAATCCTTTGCTTCTTGGTTCACAAACAATGACAGTATTGCAGGATAATTTAATAGTGTATCCGAATCCTACTTCTTCAGTAATATTCGTAAAATATCCCAAATTGCAAAATCTTACAGAGCTTAAAATAATAAATATTATTGGTAAAACTGTATTTTCGATTGACTTACAAGAAGGAACAGAATCATATAATATGCCTGTTGAAGGATTTCCAAAAGGACTTTATATTATTGAAATAAATTCTGAAAAATGTAAATTTATAATTTTTTAATGCCACAAAACCGGAGCTCATAGTATTAAATATAAACAAGAGTTTAATTTCATTGAGTTTGTTGTTATCGATTTTAGTTATGTGAGAAATACTTCGTTTATTTTCGATATGTATAAATTGAGTTTAAAATCATAGCTATACAATCATTGGTATTTGTGTTTCGCTCAGAAGAGTTTCTATAATCTGTGCGTATAGTCGGCTCCAATAATAAATTTCTTCATGTCCCGTAAAATTACTAATATTGTGAGTTTTTTAATAAACATATTATAGGTGTAAAATGAACGTTAAAATTGTAAATAAATCGAAACATAATCTTCCTGCTTATAGCACCGAGTGCTCTGCAGGTATGGACTTGCGCGCAAATATTGACGAACCTGTTGTACTAAAATCATTAGAGCGACGTTTAATTCCTACTGGCTTATTTATTGAATTACCTGTTGGTTACGAAGCGCAAATACGTCCACGTAGTGGTTTGGCATTTAAACACGGACTTACAGTTTTAAACTCGCCAGGAACTATTGATGCAGATTATCGCGGCGAAATAGGCGTTATTCTTGTAAATCTATCAAACAAAGAATTCGTTGTTGAAGATGGCGAAAGAATTTGTCAAATGGTTATTGCAAAACACGAAACAGCAACTTGGGAGCAGGTTGATGTATTAAATGAAACAGATCGCGGTGCAGGTGGATTTGGTCACACAGGTGTAAAATAAAGTATTTATAAATAAATAAAAACATAAACTTATGAATTTTTTCGAAACCAACAGTTATTTTATTGATGAGAAAGTAAACTTTCTTAAATTTGAAAATGAGTACAAAGTATTTAATGATCAAGCTCAGCATATTGGTGCAGTAAAACAAAAACTATCTGGCGGCGACAAGGTTTTGAGATTGTTCTTTAACAAAGCAATGATGCCTTTTCATCTTGATATCGAGAATGCTACAGGGCAAATCGAAGCTTCAATAAAAAGAGGTTGGACATTTTTTATGTCAAAAATTGTTATTTTGGATGGAAACAGTATGCAAATCGGTCGCGTAGAACAGAAATTTGCTTTTTTTAAACCTACATTTAAGATATTTGATAACAATAATCAGCAAATTGGTGCAATTACGGGCGACTGGAAAGCATGGAATTTTGTAATCAATGATGCTCAAGGTCAGCAAATTGGTGCAATAACCAAAAAATGGGCTGGTCTTGCAAAAGAAATGTTCACAACAGCAGACAAATATAACGTTACGCTAACATCAACAAATCTTACAAGAGAACACAAAATTGCAATTCTTGCAAGTGCTATCACTATCGACATGGTGCTTAAAGAAAGCAAATAAAATATTTTAAATTACGAATAACGAATGAAGATAATTATTCCGATGGCAGGTATGGGTACGCGTATGAGACCTCATACTCTTACCGTACCAAAACCGCTTATCGTATTAGCTGGTAAATCAATTGTGCAACGATTGGTCGAAGGTATTGCAAAGGTTTGTAATGAACCGATAGAAGAAATTGGATTTATAATTGGAAATTTTGGTGATAAAGTTGAAAAACAACTTATTCAGATAGCCGAAAATGTAGGCGCAAAAGCTAAAATTTATTATCAGCTCGAAGCATTAGGAACTGCTCATGCCGTTTGGTGTGCTGCCGATTCGCTCGAAGGAAAAACTGTTGTGGCTTTCGCCGATACGCTTTTCTTTGCCGATTTTAAAATCGATAACGATACTGATAGTATTATTTGGGTTCAGAAAGTCGAAAATCCCGAAGCTTATGGAGTAGTTACAACCGACGAAAAGGGGCTTATCAATGGTTTTGAAGAAAAACCAAAAACCTTTGTTTCAGATTTAGCCATAATCGGAATTTATTATTTTAAAGAAGGCTTAATCTTGAAAAAAGAACTGCAAAGCATAATCGACAATAAAATTATGAAAAGCGGAGAATATCAGTTAACAACCGCATTGGAAAACTTGCGTAACCAAGGATTAAAGTTCTTACCTGGCGAAGTTGACGAATGGCTCGACTGCGGAAATAAAGCAATAACAGTACAAACTCACTCACGAGTTCTAGCAAAATCGCCAGATGCTGTTTATACTGCTACTACTGCCGAAATACGAAACAGTACAATTATCCAACCTTGTTTTATTGGCGAAAATGTAAAAATTGCAAATTCGGTAATCGGACCTTATGTTAGCATTGGCAAAAATTCTACTGTTACAAATAGCATCCTTAGCACTACAATCATTCAGAACGATACGGAAATCGACAGTGTAAATGCTCACAACTCAATGATTGGTAGTAATACAAAAATCTCTGGCAGTGTCTCCGATTTGAGCGTTGGAGATTATAATGTTATTGACCTTAAATAAACAGCATGTTTGAAAAGTTTAAAAAAATATTGATTTTTACTTTGCTTGTATTGGTTGTCGCTTCATGCTCAGTTCTTAAAAAAGGACCTAAAAATGAAGAAGACCCACGGGTAAAGACATTTAACTTCAATTACTATTTTCTCGAAGCGAATAAACAGAAAATTCTTGGTAATTTAAGTGATGCTTTGCAAAATTACCAGATGGCTTTAAGTATTGATAATTCACAAGCTGCCGTTTGTTATGAAATCGCTGGGATTCTTAATATGGCTAGAGATTATACTGGGGCGCTAGAGTATGCAAAGAAAAGCGTTAGTCTTGATAAAACCGAAAATCAATACTATAAATTATTGTTGGCATTTGTTTTTCAGAATAATAATTTATTTGACGAATCTGTAAAGATTTATGAGGATTTAATAAAGACAGATCCATATAGCGTTCATTATTATTTTCAAATCTCAGACATCTTAATTTCTGAAAAAAAATATGACGATGCAATAAAAATTCTTAATCGAGCCGAAAAACAGTTTGGAATTACAGATATTATTTCTTTGGAAAAGGAGAAAATATATCAACTAAAAGGTGATAATAAAAGCGCTTTGCAGGAAATTCTAAAACTTACTAATGCTTTTCCACAGAACACTCGTTTTAAAACAATTCTTGCAGAATCTTATGTAAATAACAAAGATCTGGAAGCAGCTAAAAAGATCTACGAAGAGATTGAAAGCAATGAGCCTGAGGATGGAATAATATTTTTTTCAATAGCAGATTTTTATCGTTTGATTGGTGAATATGATAAGACATTCTTATACTTACAAAAAGGATTTGCTCGTGATGATGTCGATATCGAAATTAAAGCTCAAATGATATTGAGTATGCTTGACAATCTTGGTGATGATGAATATCTTATCACTAATGTTGGCAAATTGTTAGATGTTTTAAAATCTTCATATCCTGATAATATTATGGTGAGAGCTTTAAATTCTGACTTTCTAACTTATAGAGGCGACTTAAAAGGAGCTCAGGCTGAATTTGATTTTATTCTTGATCATGATAAAAACAAATACGAGATTTGGGAGCAAGCATTACAGGTAGATTTTTTACTTCAGGATGTACAATCGATGTATAAAAGAGGAAAAGAAGCTATTGAGTTATATCCAAATGTATTGGCTATTTACAAATTTTATATTGTCGCTGCTTATTCAACTCAAAATTATTCCGATCTTATTTTAGCTGTTGATTATGCTTCAATGTTAGCTGTTTCTGACCAAGAGTTATTAGTCGAATTTCTCGGAATGCAAGCAGACTCTTATCATAAAATGAATGAGCACCAAAAATCTGATTCTGTTTTCGATTTAATTCTTTTTAAAGATTCAGAAAATATCTCTGCACTAAATAATTATAGTTATTTCCTTGCTTTGCGTGGACAAAACCTTGATAAAGCATTAGAAATGAGTACAAAATTAATATCACTCGAAAAAGATAATCCTGCATATCTCGATACACATGCTTGGGTTTTATATAAACGTGGAGAATTTGAAAAAGCTTTGATTGAAATTAATAAAGCTTTGGATAAAGATTCAGAAAACCCTGTATATCTTGAACACAAAGGAGATATTTTATTTAAATCTGGCAAAACTCAAGAGGGATTTGACTTTTGGATAAAGGCTTTGGAAAAAGGAAATGCTTCGGAGAATCTTCAAGTAAAAGTAAGAACAAAAAAGCTAGTTGAATAAATTGAAAAAGGCACATATAATATTATACTTAGTTTTACTGTTTCTATTAACAGGAGTAATGTCCTGTAAAGTGGTAACATTTGTAAATAACGGAGCAAAGGAAAATCTTAGACCTGCAAAACTCTATAAAAATGTGGATGAGCATGAATTTGAATATAATAATATTACGTTGAAATTTTCTGCGGAAATGTTTGCAGGAGAGTCTTCGGAGACCTTTAGTGGGATGATGAGAATTCAAGATGATAGTATTATTTGGATTAGTCTTAGATCGTACAATATTGAAGGCGCAAGGGTTGTAATCACTCAGGATAGTGTTAAATATCTTAATCGAATGGACAATACCTATTATCTTGGTGATTTTGGATTTCTAACCGACAAATTCCAAATTGATTTGAATTATAATGCGATACAATCAATCTTATCAAATAATTTTTTCTTCTACCCCGAACCTGATGACACGGCAAAGGCAATAAACAACTTTAAACCATGCGACGATTCTGTCTATTATTGTATGAGCTCAATTTCGCAACGAAAATACACTAGATATTATGTTGACGATAAGCATACAAACAAATGGGATAGGAAACTGGACAAAGAGTTTTTAGATACTGTTATTTCAGATGGAACAAATTATGAGTCTAATGAGTTTGTTTTTCAAACAGTTAAAGTTTTGCCCGAGCTCTTTAGGGTTAAGGATATGTATATAGAGAACTATATTCAACAACAATCGCTTTATGTTTTATATGGCGATGAAGTTTTAACCGAAGGACGGTATTTCCCCAATGACATTACAATTGAATTAGTTACACCTAAGTTTGAAACAAGAGTGGTTATTACAATTGAGTCTGTTTCTTCTAATAGTGATGACATAAGTTTTCCTTTTAAAATATCAGATAAGTATCAGCAAATTATAATAGAATGAAAATATCCAAAATAATATTATTGCTTGTTTTTTTGATTCCAGGAACAATAATGCTTCATGGACAAAAAAAGACTGAACTTGAGAATAAGAAGAAGAAAGCTCAGGAAGATATTAACTATACCAATAAATTATTAAAAGAAACAAAAGAGAATCAAAAATCCTCATATAACAATTTACTCCTTATTAATAAAAATATTGATTCTCGTCGCGAACTAATAGATAATATTAGCTCCGAAGTTAGCTATACAGATGTGCGCATTCAAGAAACCGATTTAATTATTTCGATAATGCAAGAAGATCTTGAGGTGCTTAGGGGAGATTATGCCGAAATGATAAGAATAGCTTGGAAGAATCAGAACAAATATAATACTATCATGTTTATTCTTGCAGCAGATGATTTTAATCAAACTTATCTGAGGCTAAAATATATGCAGCAATTAGCAGACTTTAGAAAGAAACAATTTTTAGCAATTAATTCATTAAAGCAAATACTTGAAATCCAAGTACAAGATTTAAATGATGCTAAGTTGCATAAAACTAAATTGTTGGACGAGGAAAAGAAAGAGGAACTAAACCTAAAATCTGAACAACAAGACCAGGAAAAAACCTTAGCTAAATTAAAAGGACAAGAACAAGACCTAAAAAAGAAACTCCAAGAACAGCAAAAGCAAATGGCTCAGGTTCAACGAGAAATAGAAAAGCTTATTGCCGAAGAATCTAAACGAACATCAGGCTCCGCTACTGGTAAATACGAACTTACTCCTGCTGAAAAAATTGTAAGTACAAATTTTGGGAATAATAAAGGAAAATTACCTTGGCCAGTGGAAAGAGGCGTAATTGTATTGGGATTTGGAAAACAAATGCATCCGGTTATTACCAGTATTGAGATAGATAATAAAGGAATTGATATTTCTACAACTGAAGGCTCTTTGGCCCGTACGGTATTTGATGGTGAAGTGCGTAAAGTATTTGCCGTTCCTGGTGCTCAAAATGCTGTAATTATTAGACATGGAGAATATCTTAGTGTTTATACTCAACTTGATGTGGTTTATGTAAGTGTTGGTGAAAGTGTTGTTACAAAACAAGCAATTGGTAAAATACATACAGATAAAACCGAAAATAAAACAATTCTTCACTTCGAAATATGGAAAGCTAGTGTCGTCTCGAATCCATCAAGCTGGTTAGCAAAGTAATATGAATGATTCTTTTGAGATATTATTGCAGAAATTAGATGCTTTTATTCGAAAGTATTACCTTAATAAAATCATTAAAGGGATAATACTATCATTTTCTGTGTATATTGCTTGGTATTTAATTATTGTTGTGGCTGAGTACTTTGGACGATTTTCTTCAGCATCCCGAACTGTACTTTTTCTTGTAACTGCTCTCACTTTTATTTTTATTTTTATAAGAATGATTCTTTTGCCCTTGCTTAATTTATTGAAAATTGGGAAAATAATAAATTACAAGCAAGCAAGTTGGATTATTGGTAATCATTTTCCTGAAATAGCCGACAAACTTCAGAATACTCTTGAGCTCCGCGAATTGTCAGAAAAAAATGGCGAATTTAATGATATCATTCTTGCTAGTATTAATCAGAGAACTATTCAATTATCTCCAGTTCCCTTTGTTTCGGCAATAAACTTAAAAAAGAATGTTAAGTTTCTAAGATATCTCGTCCCATTGTCTATTATTACAGTATTGTTTTTTATTATTTGGCCAGGAATGTTAACCGAGGCAACCGAGAGAATAATAAACTTCGATAAACAGTATGTTGCTCCTGCTCCTTTTGCATTTACAGTTCTTAACGACACAATGCAGGTTAAAAAAGGCGACGATTTTACTGTTAGAGTAAAAGCTACTGGTCAATATTCTCCCGACCAAGTATTAATAAGGTATTCTGGAAATGAATTTTACATGGAAAAAGAGTCAACAGGCATTTTTATTTACAATTTTAAAAATCTAAATAACGATATTAAGTTTTCATTTTCTGCTCTAGAGGTTAATTCTACTGATTACAAAATTAAAGTATTACCAGCACCTATAATCGTTGACTTTAAAATTCTTGTAAAGTCGCCTGCATACACTGGAATTGAAGATAAAGTTTATAATAACTCTGGTGATATTAATGTGCCTACTGGTGCCGAGGTTTTATGGACATTTAACACATCAAACTTGAATTCTCTTTCAGTTATTTTTGATACCCTAACTATAAATGCAGTAAAAAATACAAATTCATTCAGTATAAAAAGGCGAATTTTGAAATCTGGGATTTACACATTGAAGGTTTCAAATGAGTATTTTGAAGAAAATACGGGCATAAATTATCAGATAAACGTTGTTCCAGATTTATTTCCAGCAATTCGAGTAAAGAATATTATCGATACCGCTCAATTTACGGTTATTTATTTCAATGGTTTTATTGACGATGATTATGGTTTCTCAAATCTGAGTTTTAATTGTGTTCCTGGAGAAAAGAGCGATACATTAATTAGAATTAATATTCCTTTTTCTAAGTCTATAACTTCACAAGATTTTTATTTTGCCTTCGATTTTTCATCAATTGAGGTAAAAGGTCGTAGCGTAAGCTATTATTTTGAAGTTTCAGACAACGATGCCGTTAATGGTGCAAAGAAATCGAGAACTGCGGTAATGGAGTTTATTGTTCCATCAGCAGATGATTTGCAAAAAATGACTGATGAGGCAAATAAAGACACTGAGAATAAAATTGATGAGGCAAAAGATGTAAGTTCAAAATTAAGAAAAGATATAGAGAATTTGCAGAAGAAACTTCTAAGTGAGCAAATGTCTCCAACAGAACGTAGTCAAATGATGCAGCAGATTTTAGATTCTCAGACCAAGTTGGAAAATTTGATGAATGACATCAAGAAAGAACAGTCATCAAATCAAAAGTACAAAGAGCAGTTCTCTAAAAATGAAGAATTAGTAAAAAAACAGGAGCAGATAAATGAGTTGATGGAAAATATTATGGATGATGAGATGAAAAAACTTATGGAAGAATTGCAAAAGTTGATGGAGGACTTTAATAAGGAAGATTTTTTCAAAATAGCAGAGGATATAAAGTTTAATTCCGAAGAAATGGAAAAAAACATGGACAATACCCTCGAACTATTAAAGAAAACAGAGGTGGAGGAACGGCTTAAAAATACTGTTGATAAGCTTGAAGAGTTAGCAAAAGAACACGAAAAGTTATCCGAAGAAACAAAAGATAAGGAATCGGCAAATCAAGAATTGCTCGATAAACAAAAGGCTCAAGAAGAAGAGTTTGATAAATTAAAAGAAGATTACGAAAAAACGCTAGAAAAAAATTCTGAATTGAAAGAACCAATGGATCTCGACGACTTTAAGGAGGAAATGGACGAAATATCCAAACAGTTTGATCAATCGGAACAAGAGATGACAGAAGGTAAAAACTCAAAGGCATCGAAGTCTCAAAAGCAGAATTCGGAAAATATGAAAAAAATGGCCGCTGAGATGAATTCCAGTATGGAGGCCGAATCTCAAGAGCAAATGCAAGAAAATATTGAAGATATAAGACAGGTAATTGAAAATCTAGTTACATTTTCATTCGATCAAGAGGAAATTCTAACTCAACAAAAGGGTTTAAGTCCGCGCGATCCTAGATATAAAGAATATATAGTAAAACAAAAAAATGCAGGCGACAATTTTGATATTATTCGAGATTCTCTAAATGCAATGTCTGGTCGCATTCCAGAATTAGGGCCGCTTGTTAACAAGGAAATGATTGAAATTTATAAGAATCTGAATATCGTAATGAGCGAAATTGGCGATAATCGAAGATATTTGGTAGAATCGTCACAGCAACTTATAATGACTTCGGCAAACAACCTAGCTTTGTTATTACTTGAGATGATGGAACAAATGCAAGAACAAATGGCTATGCAGATGAGTGGCGAGGGGAAATGTAATAATTGTTCTAAGCCAGGGCAAGGAAAACCTGGAGGTAAACAACGAGATATGCAGCAAGGTCTTAAGCAACAAATGCAAGACATGATTAACCAAATGAAGGAAGGTGGCAAAAGTCCTGGCGGTAGTCAAAGTGAGCAAATGGCTAAAATGCTAATGCAGCAGGAAATGATGCAACAAATGGTAAATGAAATGATGAATAGTGGAATTAGTCCCGAATCAGCAAAAATACTAAATGATATTAATAGAATGATGGAGGATAATCTAAAAGATATTATTAGTGGCAACGTTACACCAACGACGATTAATCGCTCGGAGCAAATTCTAACACGATTATTGCAGGCTGAAAACAGCGATAGAGAAAGAGAAATCGACAATAAGAGAAAATCCAATGAAGCTAAAGATTATAAATTAAGTAATCCAGATAAAGCTTTTAAAGACAAAGAAAAAGAGATCCGTTTTAATGAATTGCTTCAAATGTCGGGTCTAAAATTAAACTCATATTATAATAGTAGATACAAAGAGTATCTTAAAAAATTAAGTCAAGATTAGTTATGGCAATAAATTTTTTTAGCGAAGATGTAGATAAACCCTCATTAAAATTTGCGGGAATTAAAAAGTGGATTGTTTCGGAACTCAAAATAGAAAATTTAGAAGTAGGTAATATTAATTATGTGTTTTGTTCAGATGAATTTCTTTTGGAGATGAACAAAAAACACTTGGATCATGATTATTATACCGATATCATTACTTTTGATTATCGTGAAGACAAAACTATTTCTGGCGAAATGTACATTAGCGTTGACAGAATAAAGGAAAATTCTATACTTTTGGGTACAGGGGAGTCGGAGATATATAGGGTTATTATTCACGGAATTCTTCACCTTTCTGGCTTTGAGGATGATACAGAAGAAGAATCTGCTGCTATGAGAGAAAGAGAAGACGATGCTTTACGCAGACTTCAACTTATCTAGTGTCTCATTCTTTAACTTGCAGGAACTCTACATTGTTGAAAAATTGCGTCAACTCGAATATACAGATCCCTAATTTTCTGTTCTGAAAGTTTATTTGTAAATCAAATTAGTTTTTTGCTGAGGGATTTTTCTTCTTAAACTCAACAGCTGTGTTATAATAGTAATCAGATTTCTCAATGTTTCCTTTCCCTCGGAAATAACTGCTTAATGTCATCGCAATATTAAAGTTTCCATTAAATTTACTAAAAGCAATTTCCCAATTTTCGACGGCTTTAACAGTATCACCAGATATCAGATAGAAATTCCCCTTTTCCACATAAGGAGCATCGCTGTTTGGGTTAATGCCAATTTCTAAATCAGATATTTTAATGGCATTTTCAAAACTTTTAACCATGATGAAGTAATTTTTAATATCATCTAAAACACCTTTATTCAAATTTTGCTTTTTTAGATTGTCGGTAGCAAGGATATAATATTCTGTCGATTTCAAAGTATCACCAAGTTCAAGATACGATTTTGCGGTAAACAAAAACGCTTTATCTAACTCTTTATCTTTGTAATTCTTGTTCTTATTTTTATAATCTTCCAAATCTTTTATTGATTGAGGATAATTTTTCAAATAATAATTTGTTATCCCGCGATTCAAATATGCAGCCGCAATTGTAGAATCTACATCAAGACACTTAGTAAACTGATATTCTGCAAGCTCATAATTCTTGTACAAAATCATGTTAATATAACCTAAATTATGCCAAGGGTTAGAATAAGTAGAGTCGATAATAACGGATTGATTAAAGTATTTAATAGCCATTTCTACCTGATTCTTGTAGCTTGTTATTGGAACGTTGTTTTTAACAGCTGTGTAAACTTCGCCAATTAGCAAATTCCCATAAAGAGTATTCGCTTTTGCTGAGTTTTCAAGATATTGTATGTCATGAGTAAAAAGTGTTTCTCTGTCTTTCCAATCTGCATTTCGATACAGACTAATTATTGTGTTGGGAAGAATCAATATCATAGCAAGAGCTATAGTGGATAATCTTTTAGATTTATTAAACTCAAGAGATAGGTCCGTTTTGAAAATTTTAAAGATAAGAAATACTAAGGCAATACTAAAACCAATACTCGGTACAAATAACAAACGCTCTCCAATAATACCCGTTAATGGAAAAAAAGTATTAGCAAATGGAAAAATTGCAATAAAGTAAAACAGAATCCCGTATGATATTGCACTTCTTTTATTAAAGCCCTTAAATGCAACAACCAATAAGAATATATGAACAGCAAGAGATATCAAAACTACAGGATGAAAGAAGCTCACATCTGGAATCATCTTATAACCATAATAAAATCTTAACGGGAAAGGAATTAATAATAGTTTGATGTAATAGATCATACTGTACAAGGCAATTGCAATTTTATCAAAAATACTTGACCCTAGTTCAAAAGCAGGATTTTGCCATTTAAAAACAGGTGCATTTGTTTCTGGTAAAGCTTGCTTTGGAATGTAATACGTAATGGCTAAAACAATTCCAGATATCGCAACTAGGCTTATAATTGAGAATAATACTTTTCTTGATGATGTTTCGAGAATTTTTATTTTAAAAATTGGGGCATCTGCAGTTTTATCTGGAAATATTGTTACTAAAAAGAAAATAAAAGTGAATATTATTAGTAATTTGTAATTAACGAAAATCAGTATAACAATAGATATCAAAATCAGCGACCACATTAATACGTTTCTTTTCGATATGGCAAGCTTTCGGCCTGTTTTATATCTGTAATAAACAAAAATAGCGTAGGTTACAATAAAAAATAACCAGGCTACAATGGAGTCTATTCCGATGTCAATATCTTGTAATGGGATGTAATTATTTTCAGTTATCCGAATTCCTTCTAAGAAAAACAGATATAATCCAAACCATAAAGGCAACAGAATTAAGAATGGGAGGTCTTTTTGATTAAAACCTCTAAAATAAGCCTTGTCGAAAGAGTATTTTGGAAACAGTTTAATATCTGTTTTGTAAAAAACAATGCTCAGTGGAATGATAATGATAAATACAATTGCAGACTCCTTTGCCAGAAATGCTAGTGCAAGACTTAAAACTGCCGGAATTAGATATATGTATTTTTTTGAGTTAAATAATTTTAATGAAAAAATTGCGGATATTAGACATAGTATCAGACTTACGATTTCCTCTCGGTTCTTGATACTTAGAACTACTTCGGTATGCATTGCATGTGTTGCAAAAATAAGTACAATTAAAAAGGAAATCCATAAATAATTGTTTTGATACTTTTCTTTGAATATTAAACCTAGAAAATAAAAAAGTAGCCAGCAACAAATTGTGTAATAAACAATATTTAAAAAATGTGCGGTGTGTGGATTGTTTCCAAATATTTCATATTCAATTGCATAAATGGCTATTGTTAATGGCCGATAACCGAAATATTGCTCATCACGCGTGTTATATCTCGATGTAAATATCTCAGGAATTCCACTTATTCCTTTCTGAACAAGTTGGTGGTTTTCGTAAACATAGTCGTCGTCAATATTAAAATCATTATTAATGGATTGCCCATATAAAACAAAGCATACCATTAATATAATAAGATAAAGAAAAGAAGCCTTAACTCCTTTTTGTGTTTTTTGACTAAGTTTATTCTTGCTCATCGAAGTAAATTTGGAGTAAAAATAAGAAAAAAAGGAGACAATGAAACTTTTTACCTTAAATTTTATTGTTAATATCATTTTTTATTTGAGTGTAAAATGCAGTGTATCAAAGGGTTTAGTGTAGTTGCGAAAAAAAAGTAAAAAAAAAGTGAAAAAAGTTTTGGTGGTAATAAAAAAGTATCTATTTTTGCAGTCCCAAAACGATGGGTAACTGGTCAACGAAAGATCAGGAAAAACAAGTTCTTTGACTTATTAGCAAGTAGCAAACAGAATAACAGATAAACAGATTAACTATTATTTTTGATAGTAGTTTTGATTGAGACAGAAACTTTACGATAGATATTTAAAAAATTATATTACAACGAAGA
>JBBQCZ010000027.1:0-31358 GCA_038319215.1 Bacteroidales bacterium
GTCCTCCATCTCTGAACAGAACTTCGTTAAAGTTTAAACCACAGTCAGTACTTATTTCAACAAGCAAGCTGTCTTTATAAAATTGCACAAGGCGATTCTTGTAAGCATAGGTAAATGTTAAGAAAACGCTATCATTATCTGGAACAGAAAATTGCGGTAGGCTTGCAATATCTTCTGCCCAATTTCGAGGAGCATAATTCAAAAACTTTACACCAATTGCTTTAAATTGATCTTCGCTACCCCAAGAATAATTAGTCCATGTGTTTTTTAAGTCTGGATTGAGAACAAATAAATCAGAATTTGACAAATCTTCATTAACCGATTCAAAATCTTCATTATAAGGAAAAGATGTTTGATTTAAAACATACATCTTCTTATTAATAGCATTATTAAATCTATCGAACTCTATATATGAATGATAAGGCTCTACCAAAGTATGAATATAATTTTTTCCAGCCGCTAACTGATATGGTTCTGAATTAAAAATAAAATCGGCTCCAGGTTCCAAAATAACTTCAATCAAAGAATCGCACAACAATATTTCGTTTACAAAAATCTTAAGGCTAAAAGTATCAATAGCGCTTTGTCCAGAATTGCTCACGACAACTTGAATAGCAGTATTACTCGCATCTGGACAAATAAAGGCAGCCGAAGGTGATGATATTTCAGTACTCAAATCATATTGATTTGTAACTGGAGGCACAGGGGTATAAGTCAACGCAAGATAATTATAAGCAGCTAAAACATCAATTAATCCTCTACCAAATACGTTATCTTCTCCTGGTTCGCCTAAATCGATAGCAGTTTCGTAAAGTGAGTATTTAAGTTCGTAAGCCGATGCCATAGGAAAAGCCTCTGCAAGTAATAATAATGCTCCCGAAACATGAGGACAAGCCATTGATGTGCCCTGAAGAAAAGCATAAGAATCTATTCCTGCACAAGATCTAATATTTACGCCAGGAGCAGAAACTTCTGGTTTAATCTGGAGAGCTCCTTCTTCGGAAATACAAGGAGTTGGTCCTCTACTTGAAAAAGATGCGATAGTATTTGTGGCTGTTAGTGCACCAATAGACATAGGATTAACCTCGTTAAAAGCTCTCATTGCAGGAAAGCCATTGGTTGAAGCACCAGGTCCTTCATTTCCAGCAGAAAACGGAGAACAAATACCGGCAGTCTCAACTGCAACGAGAATTTCAGCTTCGACCATTTCGCAAGCACCAAAAGGTATTGCTAAAGTATAATCGTATCCCCACGAATTATTTATAACTCTTGGCACATCATTGGTAGTTTCTGGATTTCCATCAGGATCGAAAACCCATTGAAAAACATTCATAAAGTCTGCAGGATCGAGCAATTCATCACTTGTAGTTGCAACAGGATCTGAGGCAATCCACATGGCATTAAAAGCAACACCTATTGTATCGTTTGTGGCAGGATCTAGTCCTAATGTTGTTCCAGTTGTATGTGTACCATGACTTGATGAAGCATGATCGGTAGGTTCTGAATTACGAACAGCATACCAACATTGACTGAGTGGAAAATGATTTCCTGCAAAATTATCGCTTATTGCTGGATGCTCAGGAAAAACGCCAGTATCCATACTTAAAAATAAAATATTTCTTCCGCTATAACCCATCTCCCACAATTTGTGAGCATTAATTGTTTTCAAACCAGGCTCAGCGCCATTTACAGTTTTTTCAGAACCTCCTGCCGACTTTTCCACTTCAGGAATACGATATCGTGGAGTATTAAGATCAATATATCTAATTCCTTTAAATTCCGAAATTCTGTAAACATAATCCTTTTTAATATCAAGGCTTAACATGTTTACAGCCCACAAATAATTTAAATTATCAACTGCATTTTTATCCGATAATAGTAATTCCTCTAGTAATGGTTCAAAACTATTCTGTGCTTTTATTGAGTTCTCTTTTAATAAATAAGATACTGCCTTAACTCTAGTGTCAAAGTCTGCATGAACAGCATCTAATTGATCAGCTAACTCATAAATGCTTTTGTCTGAAGAAAAAAACACGTTAACATTTACATATTCATTTCCTTTTAAATTTTCATTTAATTTAGCATTTAAAGCAGGGCTAAATACAGTTTGAGAAAAAAGCACAAATGATGTAAACAATAAAAGAATTGTAAATCCAGTTTTCATAATAAATATTTTGTTTCCAAATATATTCTTTTTTAGTGAAGCACTAACATTTTGATTGCAAATAATTTTTGTAGATTTAGAAAATGTTTATCTTTACAAATAATAGAAATTAAATAATAATGAAAAAAATACTATTATCAATTGCTCTAATTTTGACTGTTTTCATTGCAACTGCGCAAGTTGAAGAACCATTAGACAACCCCGAAGGTGGAGGATTTGGATCGATAATGATGAGTTTTAGAACGCTTGATGGCAGACTGGCAATTTTTAGTGGTGGTGGCGGCGGATTTGTTGTAAAAGACATTCGTATCGGTATTTTTTTTAATGGACTTACAAATTCATTTAGCAATAATGATACAACAAATCTAAGTTATAAATTAGGTTGTAGTTATGGCGGAATTTGGTTAGGGTATCCTATTTTAAAAGAAAAAAGATTGCATGGAACTGCTGAAATGAAATTTAGTATCGGAAACTCTCGAATGATAAATACCAACTGGAATCAGATTGACAATGGTATTTTTTGGGGTTTTACTCCATCTTTAGGTTTAGAATATAGTATTAGTGATATTTTTAGAATTGCAGGAGGAATTGAATATCATTATAGTTTATTCCCAAAACCACCAACATATTACACAGAATCATCTTTCAGTTCTCCTGGGGTATATCTTTCTTTAAGGCTCGGCAGTTTCTAGAACTTAAGATACCAAGCAGACGTAAGTTTCTTATACTCATCAGTATAATCATGTCTCGCTTCTTTTTCAATTGCAATATTTGAGATTTTAGTTTCTGATATAGCTCGTGAGATTTCGGTTATTATCCTCACAGGTGCCATACTTTCTCTTGGTGAAACGATAAGTTTTGATTTTACAAAATAGCCTTGTTCAATCGATTCTTTTTCAAACAAATTGGCTTGTTCAACAGGAAAAATTACAAAAGCTCTACCATTTGAAGATAAAAGTCTGTCGAGATTTTGCACGAGTTCGGTAATTGTTAAACCGATATTATGACGAGCCATTGCTCTATTTTTATCAGGAGCAAGTATTGTGGTGGTAAAATATGGAGGATTAGAAACTATTAAATCAAACTTTTCATCACATCCAAAATCCTGAACTGAGCATTGCAAAACTTTAATTCTAGCATAAAAAGGAGAATTCTTAACATTCAAAATAGCCAAATCGACAGCATCTGGATTGATGTCAATTGCGGTAATAATTGCATCAGATTTTTGTGCGAGCATTAAAGTTATTAGGCCGGTTCCTGTTCCAATATCAAGAATTTTTTCAGCATTTCCACATTCTACTGCAGCCCCTAGCAAAACCCCGTCGGTACCAACTTTCATCACAGAATCGTTTTGCAAAATCTCAAATTGCTTAAACCTGAAAGAATTACTACTCATACTAAAAATCTTCGTTTACGCCAACACCAAAGAGAGCAAAATCATATTTCACTGGATCTTTTGGATCAAATCCACGAAGCACTTCGGTAAGTTCACAAACCGACTTCCAGTCATTCTGATTTCTATTTAACATTCCCAACATTCGCGCAATTCGTCCACTATGCAAATCGAGAGGAATATAAAGTTGTGCTGGGGAAATATTTTTCCAAATTCCGAAGTCAACACCACGTTTATCATCACGAACCATCCAGCGTAAAAACATGTTAAGTCTCTTTGCTGCAGAACCAGATTCAACATTTGCAGCATGTCGTTTTGTGCGCTGCTGATGTTCAATTGAGAAAAAGACTTTATGGAAATTTGCAAGACCGTTAAACAAGTCACCATCTGCAATAAAGAGTTTTTCGAGCCCACCATGATTAAGGTAGATATTTTTTAAGGATTCAATAAAAAACACTAAATCGGTACTATTGAAAGTGCGATGAACCGATTTATCGAACCTAGTCAAATCGTTTTTACTGTGATTTAACACAAAATCGTAAGGAGAATTATCCATAAGATTCATAAAACTTCGTGCATTCTTAATTATAGATACTCGCTGTCCCCATGCTATAGTTGAAGAAATAAAAGCACTTATTTCAACATCTTCTTTTTTCGAATATGAATGAGGAATCTGTATCGGGTCATTTTCAATAAATGCCGGATTTGCAAACTTATCATATTTAGTATCGAGATAATCTTTTAACTCATTGTGCTCTAACTTTTCCAGCATTTAATAAAATTTAAGTGCTCGAAATTAAAACTTTATTTAGAATTTTAAAAACTATTTATTTTCTTTGCATAATGTTTTTAGAATATTTGTGGCAGGGAATCATCATTGGACTATCGGCATCTATACCTTTAGGGCCAATTGGTGTATTATGCATTCAAAGAACTCTAAATAAAGGTAAGATCTCGGGTTTTATAAGTGGATTAGGAGCAGCAGCGGCAGATGGATTTTATGCAATTGTGGCAGGTTTTAGCATATCCGTTATAATAGATTCACTAACAGAGTATCAATTATATTTAAGAATAATTGGCGGCCTTGTACTTTTAGTAATGGGCTACAAACTGCTCGCTGCAAACCCTGGCGTACAATTAAGAAAACAACTTCAAAAAAAGAGCAAAGGCCTTTTTGGTGATTTTATTTCTATATTTGCTCTTACAGTTTCAAATCCTATTACAATTTTTGTATTTGCTGCTGTATTTGCCGGATTTGGAATTGTGGACAAAGAATCGCAATTTTCGTCAGTAATTACGCTTATAATAGGTGTATTAACTGGGTCAATAATTTGGTGGTTCACCCTTTCATCGATTGTGAGTATTTTTAGAAATAAATTCAAACTAAGAAGAATGTTAATAATTAACAGAGTTGCTGGAGTATTAGTAATTTTGTTCGGGCTGTTTATTTTTGGAACATTGTTTTTCGACAAATTCTAAACAATTCCCTCTCTCATTAAGTCGTGCAAATGAATAATGCCAAGGTATTTACCTTTGCTTGCAACAATTAATTGGGTGATATTATTATTTCTAATCATATTAAGTGCGTTTACAGCTAGCTCACCTTTCTCAATAGTTTTTGGATTAATTGACATTATATCTTTTGCTTTAATTTCATTCAGTTTAGAAGAAAAATTCTCAAGCATTCTTCTTAAATCGCCATCAGTAATTACGCCAAGTAATCCCCCTTCATCATCAACCACCGCAGTTGCGCCTAGCCTTTTACTGGTAATCTCAGAAATTACAGTTTTAATATCGTCTTCAAGAAGCACTTTTGGCGATTCATTCATTTTATAAATATCATCGACGCGTAAATATAATTTTTTGCCTAGCGATCCCCCCGGATGAAATCTTGCAAAATCCTCTGGTGTAAATCCTTTTGCTTCAAGCAAAGCAACCATTAAGGCATCGCCAATAACTAACTGAGCAGTGGTACTAGAAGTTGGCGCGAGATTATTTGGACAAGCCTCGTTACTTACCTTAGCCAGCAAAACATAATCTGCCGATTTTCCTAAAAAAGAATCAATTTCAGAAACAATAGCAACCAAAAGATTTTTATTATTTTTAATTAATGGTATTAAAACTTTAATTTCGGGTGTATTTCCGCTTTTTGAAATGCAAATAACCACGTCGTCGGGTTGAACAATTCCCAAATCGCCATGAATAGCATCGGCAGCATGCATAAAAACAGCCGGAGTTCCGGTAGAATTTAAACTTGCAACAATTTTCATCCCGATATTTGCACTTTTGCCAATACCTGTAACAATAACTCTACCTTTCGATGCAGATATCCTCTGCACCACCTCTGCGAAACTATCATTTATAAATTCTACTAAACCCAAAATTGCAGCCGCTTCGGTTTTAACAGTTTTTTTGCCACTTTCAATAATTTTTTCTTTACTAAAACTTTGCATCTCAAAAATTTTTGCTAATTTAGTATAAATTTACAAAACCATAAAAATGATTTTAATCTTAATAAACATTTAAAATCATTTCATTATTCAAAAAATTATATTAATTTTGATTTATAAGGAAAAAACAATTATAGAATGGATAACAAAGAACAACAAATATCAGAATTACTAAAAAGGTACTTTGGATTTGACAAATTCAAAGGTTTGCAGAAAGAAGTAATTCTGAGTCTATTAAACGGCAATGATACGTTTGTGTTGATGCCCACAGGTGGTGGAAAATCACTCTGCTACCAACTTCCGGCTTTAATGTCGGAAGGTACTGCAATAATAATTTCGCCACTAATTGCATTAATGAAAAACCAAGTAGATTCGATGCGTGGTTTTAGTATGGAAAGTGGTGTAGCACATTTTTTAAACTCGTCTCTCAATAAAACTGAAACCAATCAGGTTAAAGAAGATATATTAAGTGGGAAAACAAAACTTTTATATGTCGCTCCCGAATCTCTAACAAAAGAAGACAATGTAGAATTTTTAAAAAAATTCAAAATTTCATTTTTTGCAATTGACGAAGCTCATTGTATTAGCGAATGGGGTCACGATTTTAGGCCAGAATACAGAAGAATTAGGCCAATAGTAAATGAAATTGGGCGCGCTCCTCTTATGGCACTTACAGCTACTGCAACTCCAAAAGTGCAGCACGACATTCAGAAAAATCTCGATATGCTTGATGCTGATGTATTTAAATCTTCATTCCGTAGGCACAATCTTTATTATGAGGTTAGGCCAAAAGTAAAAGCGTCAAAAGAGATTATCAGATATATTAAGAATAACGCAGGTAAATCTGGTATTATTTATTGTCTAAGTCGCAAGAAAGTAGAAGAACTTGCCGAAATGTTAGTTGTAAACGATATAAAAGCGCTTGCTTATCATGCTGGAATGGATACTGCGACCAGATCCAGAAATCAAGATATGTTTTTGCACGAAGAAGTTGATGTTATTGTAGCAACAATTGCTTTTGGAATGGGGATTGACAAACCGGATGTGAGATTTGTAATCCATTATAATGTTCCTAAAAGTCTTGAAGGATATTATCAGGAAACTGGTCGTGCGGGTCGCGATGGTGGCGAAGGAAAATGTATTTCTTTTTACAGCTATGACGATATTCAGAAGCTTGAAAAGTTTATGCAAAACAAACCTGTAAACGAACAGGAAATCGGTAAACAGCTACTATTTGAAACTGTTTCCTATGCAGAGTCGAGCGTTTGCCGTGTAAGACAACTTTTGAACTATTTTGGTGAAGAAATGACCGAAGATTGTGGAAATTGCGACAATTGTCTTAATCCAAAACCACAATTCGAGGGAAAAGAAGATATTGTAACAATCTTAGAAACAATTATTACTGTTAAAGAAAGATTCAAATCCGATCATATAGTAAACATACTAACAGGAAAGAAAACTGCTGAAGTTGCAACATACAAACATCAAGACTTGCCAATTTTTGGAACTGGTGGTGAAGAAAAAGGCAGACATTGGAAAGGTGTAATCCGTCAAATGCTGATTGCTCAATTCCTTGAAAAAGAAATTGTAAATTATGGCCTTCTTAAAATAACAGATAAGGGTCAAGAATATCTCAAAAAACCATATTCATTTATGCTTACCAAAGATCATAATTATGAAGATGGCGACGGAGATACAGATGGTAATTATAGTGGAGGATCGACTACCGATACTGAATTATTTGCAATGCTTAAAGATCTTCGAAAATCTATTGCAAAAAAACATAATCTACCTCCTTTTGTAATTTTCAGTGATCCATCATTGCAGGATATGGCAATTCAATATCCGATTACGATGGAAGAACTTACCATGGTTTCTGGTGTTGGACAAGGTAAAGCTCAAAAATACGGAACAGAATTCGTTAAGCTTATTAGCAAACATGTTGAGGAAAACGAAATTGAGAGACCTCAGGATTTTGTTGTTAAATCCGTCGTAAACAAATCGACTAATAAGGTATTTATCATTAAAAATATTGATAAAAAAATGCCACTCGACGAAATTTGCAACGCCACAGGTCTTGATATGTCGGATCTTATTGATGAAATCGAAGTAATTGTTAACTCAGGAACAAAAATAAATATTGATTATTACATTACGTCAATTCTTGATGATGATGTTGTGGACGATATTTATACCTATTTTAAAGAAGATGCCGAGACTGACTCTGTTGCAGAGGCTATGGAAGAATTATCTGATACTGGTTATAGCGAAGAAGAAATTAGACTCGTAAAGATTAAGTTTATTAGTGAGATGGGGAATTAGGGGCTGGTATTTGGTAGTTGGTAGTTGGTAGTTGGTAGTTGGTAAATGGTAGTTAGTAGTTAGTAGTTGGTAGTTGGTGATTAGTAAGTGGTAATTAGTAATTAGTAGTTGGTAGTTGGTGGCGATTGGTTTATTATTTTAATTTTAGACACTTCCACCTACCGGTCACTGATTAACTACTTTGAGCTCACCTCTAACGAGGTTCGGTGCGCCGCTGCGAAGTCGAAGTGCCGAACTTCTCTTAACACTTATCAACTCTCACTTACCACTTACCACTTACCTCTTACCTCTTACCTCTTACCTCTTACCTCTTACAGTTTTTACTACTTACAGCTTTTACCCCTTACGCTTCGACGAAATGCTCAGCGCAACGCCTCTTACCTCTTACCTCTTACCTCTTACCACTTACCACTTACCTCTTACCTCTTACCTCTTTCCTCTTACCTCTTACCTCTTACCTCTTACCACTTACCACGTACCTCTTACCTCTTACCACGTACAAACTACCGAATCCTCCTACCTTTCCAATACGGCTTGTAAAACATTGACATTAAGGCAGTTACACTTATGTAAATTGGATAAAAAATCTGAAGTAATGGAAGCCAAGTTAATAAATATGTTTTTTTGTAGAATCTAGTTACTGGCACTAGGAAGATAAAATCAACAATGGTTTTGGCGAATAAGGTAAAGATTAAGAATCTAAAATAGTCCATGTTGAAGACAGAGAATACTAACAAGCCAAGAATCAAAGCAGACATTAGGAATGTAACCGCAGCAGTAAAAATAGCAAACGGATTTCTATAACCGCTTGTTTTTGATGCCCAGCGTATTCGTTGATTAAAGAACGATTTTAGGCTTTCGGGAGCTTTTGTTTTTACAGTCGCATCATAGTTTTTTATAAAACCGACCTTGTGCTTATTTGAAATATAATGGAGCAAAAACACATCATCGCCCGAAGAATATTTATCGTTAAAATGCCGTGAAGCCTCATCAAAAACAGTTTTTGAAACAGCATAATTTGCGCCATTACACATAAATGGTTTATTAATGAAGAATCCGGCAGCCCCGCTTCCAGTTAGACTTGCAAATTCAAGCAGAAACATTTCATTAAACAGGCTATCACTATTTTCAAATTCAACCGGGCCGCAGAGCATTTGCAAGTCTTTTGCTATTAACTGGCTAGTCATTAAACTTATCCAATTCGTAGAAAGACTACAATCAGCATCTGTAAATAATAAAATTTCTCCTTTTGCTTGTAAAACGCCAAAACGAAGAGCTTGTTTTTTACCATCAAGGCCTAATGGCAAATTGAAAAGTCTGATTCTTTCGTCCGCAAATTCTTCGATTATCGCACAAGAATTGTCATCGCTATGATCATCCACTAAAATAATCTCAAATCCATAAGCGTAATCCTGACTCAAAAGCCCGCTTAAAAGATTCTGTACATTTCTCGATTCGTTACGCAAAGCAATTATCACGCTAACAAATCCTGTATCTGATTGCACAGAATGCTCATCATCTTTCCTAAAAAAGAAAGAAACGGCAAAAATTAGAATCATAACAGAATAAATAACTGCTATTGATAATGAAATTATAATTATTGCCGTTGTCATTTAGTGTAATTTTTTACAAAAATAGAAAAGCCTGAACATTAATTTCAATGTTCAGGCTTTAAAATTAAAAATATCTGATATTAGATTTTATGAATTACCAATCCTGATCTTAATTTAGGTTCGAACCAAGTTGTTTTAGGAGGCATAATATTACCAGAATCAGCGATATTAATAAGTTGCTCCATTGAAACAGGATACATTGCAAAAGCAACCTGCATTTCGCGACTGTCAACTCTTTTTTGTAATTCGCCTAGACCACGAATACCACCAACGAAATCAATTCTTGTGCTAGTTCTTAAATCAGCAATACCGAGAATATCGTCAAGAATATGTTTTGACAATACGTTTACATCAAGAATTTCGAGAGGATCGCTATCATTATATGTTCCAGGTTTTGCGTTAAGCTTGTACCAACGACCATCGATATACATACTGAATTCGTGTAAAGAAGCCGGTTTGTAAATTTCAGTCCCTAAATCTTGCATGTAAAACTTTTCAATTACTCGGTTCATAAAGTCTTCTTTTGTCAAACCATTAAGATCCTTTACGAGACGATTGTAATCAATAATTTTAAGCTGATTATCTGGAAAATGTACAGCCATAAAGAAACAATATTCTTCGTCACCTTTATGATTTGGATTATTTTCGGCTCTCTCCACTCCTATTCTGCTAGCAGCAGCTGTTCTGTGGTGACCGTCAGCAACGTAAGTGAAAGGAACTTTTGTGTCGAAAAGCTCTTCAATTTTTTTGTTTACAGCAGCGTCGTTAATTGTCCAAAAATGATGACCGAAACCATCTTCAGCAACAAAGTCGTAATCAGCAGCTTGGTTTTTTACGATACGATCAACAATTTCGTCAATCTCAGGAACTGCTTTGTAAGAAAAGAACACAGGCTCGATATTAGCTTTAGTGTAGCGGGTTAATATCATGCGATCTTCTTCTTTATCCGGACGAGTTAATTCGTGTTTTTTGATGATACCATTAAAATAATCCTGATACCATGCGCAACCAACGATTCCGTATTGAGTACGTCCGTCCATTGTTTGAGCATAAATATAAAATCTTGCTTCCTCATCATCAACCAGCCAGCCTTCAGACTGCATTTTTTCAAAGTTAGAAACTGCTTTTTCGTAAACAACATTACTATGAACATCTGTACCAGCCGGCAAGTCAATCTCTGGCTTTGTAACATGCAACAAAGATTCTTTTTTACCTTCAGCCATTTGTGCGGCTTCTGCGCTGTTCATAACATCGTAAGGCAAACATGAAACGTTTTCAACTAATTCCTGTGGTGGACGCAATCCTCTAAAAGGTTTAACTACTGCCATTTTATTTTAAGTTTAAGTTTAATATTGATTTCTCGCAAAGATAAAAGTTTTGTTTAAAATAAAAAATGAGTTTTAGAACAGAAAAAATAATTGTAGATAGTTGTGGTTTGCACTTTATTATTATCGGTGATTTCGGCTGATGATAAAACTTATAGTTTGAGTTTTGAGAAGTTGTAGTGTAAAAGATTTTATTGCAGCTTTGGGCTGCAAAACCACGATATATAATCTCGCGGTAGCGGTTAGTTTTGGGGATTGCTTCGCCTCTAAAGAGGCTCGCAATGACCAGCCTCGTTTAAAACGCGGCTGGTCAAAAAAAAGGCTGCAAAAGCAGCCTTAAATATTAAATATCTAAAATTGTAACCCAATCGAAAGGATCTTCGATATCGCCAAATTGAATTCCAACTAGAGTGTTGTATAGTTTTGTAGAAACTGGTCCTGGTTTTCCGTCTTTACAGTATTTGTAATCGTCACCAGTATCAAGATCTTTTATTTCGCCAATAGGAGAAATTACTGCTGCTGTTCCGCAAGCACCAACCTCCTCGAAGCTTGACAATTCAGTAAATGCAACAGGTCTTCTTTCTACCTTATATCCAAGAAACTCAGCAAGTTCTTCGAGACTTTTATTTGTAATAGAAGGTAATATTGATGAAGACTTAGGAGTAATGTAAGTATTGTCTTTTATTGCAAAAAAGTTGGCCGCACCAATTTCGTCAATATATTTTTTCTCATTACAGTCGAGATACATAGGCGAGCCAAAACCTGCATCGTGAGCTCTGATAACACCACGCAAACTTGCAGCATAGTTACCACCAACTTTTAGAGTTCCTGTTCCAAGAGGAGCAGCTCTGTCAGAATCGCGAATAACAGCAATTTTTACAGGGTTAAATCCTTCTTTAAAGTAAGGACCCACCGGAGTAACAAAAATCATAAATGTATATTCTTCCGAAGGTTGAACACCAACTTTTGGACCTGAACCAAATAAAAATGGACGTATGTAAAGTGTAGCTCCTGACCCATAAGGCGGAACAAAATCTTTATTTAATTCGACAACTTTTTTAACCATATTGAAGAAAAGATCATCGTCAACCTTAGCCATAAAAATTCCGGCAGCAGAATTCTGCAATCTTTTTGCATTTTCATCCCAACGAAATAATCTTATTTGTCCGTCTGTTCCACGATAAGCTTTCATTCCTTCGAATGCTTCCTGTCCATAATGTAAAACAGTAGCTGCCATGTGAATATTTACAAATTCAGAATCACTAACTTCTATCTCTCCCCATTTTCCGTCTTTCCAAACACAACGTACATTATAATGAGTTTTCACGTAACCAAATGGGAGTTTTGACCAGTTTAAATCTTGCATAACAGTAAAAATTTAGTTCGTTCAAAAGTAAAATTTTAGAACGAAATAACCTAATAAAAAAATTATGTTTTAAAAAAGGTTTAGGCACTTTGCGAAAGCAAATTTCAAATAACAATCCCGAAATCTTTCGGAAACGAAGAGCAAGTGCAATTAGCCCTTGTATTTTGGTTCCTTTACCAATTCATAAATTCGACCAATCGTTGATTAAAGCCAGTATTATCCATTCCGCCAGTAAAATACACAGATTTCCGTCCAATTGAATAAACGGGGACTTTTGCCGCAGTGTGAGACCAAGTTGTAAAGCCTACACCAGCATGGTCAGAAATTATTTTACTAAATGTAACAGCCACAGCGTTTGAAGATCCATAAGCTGCATATAATTCGGTATCTGTCAAATGTGTTATTCCGTTAAAATAATAATCAAACGAATTTGTTATTCTAGTAGAATCTTCTCCAGTGAATGTAATAGGTTGATTAAAGAAATAAGTTTGAGCTAAATTCATCACATACGATAATTCGTAAACTGTTGTAGATTGCTTATAATTCGATAATAATCCTTCAAAATAACCTGTAGAACATTTCTGAGAACCCAGAATGCCGAAATTACTTTTATATTTATTCGACTTATTACCAAGAGAAATTCCTCCAGTTTCATGGTCAGCAGTAACAATAATTAGAGTTTCATCAGGATGCAATAAATAAAAAGCATAAGCTTCTAAAATTGCGTTATCGAAGTCGATAACTTCTTGTACCATAGTTGGAGCATCATTATCATGGGAAGCCCAATCAATTTTACCACCTTCGACCATCATAAAAAATCCATTTTTATTATTCAAAAAACCGATTGCTTCATGAACTACATCTTTTAGTGCATAGCCACCTTGCTCCTCTCTATCAATACAGTAAGGCATATCTGCCTCCCAACCAAGAATCGGATTAACAAAAAAGACTCCCTTCACAGCAGTATCTATTGCCGAAATTGAGCTTAAATCGTGAGTTACAATATATCCAGAATTTTCGACTTTTTGATATAAGTCTTGCATATCATTATTTGCACCAGTAGCTTGATAAAGGCCACCTCCACCAAAAAATTCAAAATCAGATTCTGGTAATTGCGTTCCAATCTCATAATAATTTGACCGCCTTTCATTTACTGCATAAAAAGCAGCTGGCGTTGCATGATTTAAACTTACAGTTGTAATAATCCCAACTTTCATACCATGAGAATGAGCAATTTTGGCAATCGATTTTGGCATAGAATCTGGTGCAAATTCAGGATAATAAGATATCACACCATAATCAGCTTTGGCACCACAAGCTATTGCAGAACCAGCCGCTCCCGAATCGGTTATCTGACTATTCCTACACCATGTTGTGCAATCTGCATAAGTAGGAAAATCTGTAAAGAATACTTTTCCCATTCCAATAGTGCCTTGAGATGATGCAAGATAAGCCTGAGTTAGAGCCACATGGTTTTGCCCCATTCCATCACCAATAAAAAGGAAAATATATTTTGGTTTATGGTTATTGTTTGGATTTATAGGTTCTTCCCCTTTACAGGAAAGAAATACCAACATTGTAGCTAAAACTGATATTAAAATTAATTTCATCTTTCTAAGAGTCATAAGAACAGATTCAAATTTCAAAGCACAATTTTACGAAATTCTTTCGGATTTCTCATTAAAGTATAGTATTTTTGAACCCAAATTATAGAAATTAACAGATATGCAAGGCAAATTGTTTTTGTACAATTCGATTAACAGAAAGAAAGAAGAATTTATTCCGATTAATTTTCCTTTTGTAGGAATGTACGTGTGCGGTCCAACAGTTTATGGTGATGCTCATTTAGGTCATGCACGACCAGCTATTACTTTTGATCTTTTGTTTAGATATTTCCGACATTTGGAATATAAAGTGAGATATGTAAGAAATATTACCGATGTGGGTCATTTGGAAAACGATGCCGACCAAGGTGAAGATAAGATTGCTAAAAAAGCTCGTTTGGAGCAGCTTGAACCAATGGAAGTTGTTCAATATTTTGCCGATCGTTATCATACAGATATGGACAAACTTAATGTTCTAAAACCAAGTATCGAGCCTCGTGCTTCTGGACATATAATTGAACAGATTGAGATGGTTAAGAAAATTCTTGATGCTGGTTATGGCTATATTAGCAATGGATCTGTTTATTTTGATGTGGAAAAGTATAATGGGAAATTTAACTATGGCAAATTATCGGGTCGTATCTTAGAGGACCTATATAGTAACACTAGAGATCTTGATGGTCAATCGGAAAAGAAAAATAGTTTCGACTTTGCACTGTGGAAACAAGCTAGTCCAGAACACATAATGAGATGGCCTTCGCCTTGGAGCGATGGTTTTCCAGGTTGGCATATGGAATGTTCGGCAATGGGTCACAAATATTTAGGAGATAAATTCGATATTCATGGAGGTGGAATGGACTTATTATTCCCTCATCATGAATGTGAAATTGCGCAAAATACAATTGCTGTTGGCGAAAATTCTATAAATTATTGGATTCACAACAACATGATTACCATTAATGGTCAAAAAATGGGAAAATCATTGGGCAATTTTATTACACTTGACGACTTATTTAATGGCTCAAATCAGGTTTTGGAAAAAGCTTACAGTCCAATGACCATAAGATTTTTTATTCTTCAAGCACATTACAGAAGTACTTTGGACTTTTCAAACGAAGCCTTGCAAGCAGCAGAAAAAGGTTTAGCAAGACTAATGAAAGGTAATGAAACTTTACAAAAGATAAAAGCAGCGGATTCTGGAAATTTTAATGCTGCTGAATTGAAGAAGAACTGCTACGATGCAATGAACGACGATATGAATTCGCCTATTGTTATTGCTCATTTATTTGATGCTCTTAAAACTATAAATTCGGTTGAAGCTGGTACAGAAAAAATTGATGCCGCGAATTTAGAAGAACTAAAACAAGTTTATCAAGCATTCCTTTTTGACATAATGGGATTGAAAAATGAAAACGAAAATACTGGAAACAACGAGATTTTAAAAGATGTTGTTGACATGGTTCTAAATCTTCGTATGCAAGCAAAGGCAAATAAAGATTATGCAACTTCTGATTTTATCAGGAACGAACTTACTAAAATTGGCATTACCGTAAAAGACAAAAAAGACGGTTTTGAATGGGAGGTGTAGAAGTGCGGAGTAATTCAAGCACTCTAGACACTCTAGGCACTTCAAGTACTTCCCCCAACTTTAAAACTTCAAAACTCTTTTAAGCTCTGCGCTTCCTTGTCGGCTGGTTTTAAGTGATTTGCCGTTTTTCATAATTACCGAATGAGTTTCTTTATTATAAGCTTGGATTTCCTTAATAAAATTAATATTGACGATACAAGACCGGTGAATTCTGACAAAGTTTTCGCTCGGTAGTTTATCTTCATAATACTTCATTGTCGAATTCTTCACATATTCCTTATTAATAGTAGAAATCACAACATAATCATCAGCAGCTTCAAGATAATAAACTTCTGTAGCCGGGACGATCATAATTTTTCCGGATTCTTTTACCACAATTCTTTCAAGTGTTTCAGCAGAAGAATTAATATTATTTAACAATGATGTATAATCTTGCTTTTGAGATAAATTCTCAGCAAACTGCTTAACCAATTTTTGCACAGCCTGATTAAACCTAATTTTTGAGAAAGGCTTAAGTAAATAATCAACTGCATTTTTCTCAAAAGCCTTTAATGCAAACTCTTCATAGGCAGTTGCAAAAACAATCATAGGAGGATTTTCAATAAGTTCAAGCATTTCGAAACCTGTCAATTTTGGCATTTGAATATCTAGAAAAACCAAATCAGGTTTCAATTCATTAATAGCTTTTAATCCATCAAAGCCATTGTTCACTTCACCAACAACTTCAATCTCAGTAATTTCCGTTAGATATTCTTTTATTATTTGGATTGCTAAAGGTTCGTCATCAATAATAAGTGCTTTCATAATTACTGTTCTTTATAGTTTAGTGGTATTTTAAGTTCAACCTTAAAAATGCCGTTATCACGCGAATATTGCAACAAATCCTTTTGATGATATATTAGAAATAGTCGCTCATAAGTTGTTTTCAATCCAATTCCTGTTCCTGTTTTAGAAACTCCATCAATATCGTAGTTGTTGGTAAGACTAATACTTAGAAAGTCGGAATCTTTATTGGCAATAAATTTAACTTTTATATCATCAAGACTTTCAGAAACTGCATGCTTAATAATATTTTCAAACAGAGGCTGTAATATCATAACCGGAACATTTACATCAGCACAAGTTTCACAAATTTCAGATATAAGTTCAAGTTTATCACCAAATCTTTGTTTTTCGATTTCAAAATAAGTTAAAGTGTAATGAATTTCATCTGATAGTGGAATAAAACTGTTGTCCTTTTGTTTGAGACTATATCTGAAATATTCTGAAAGATTTATCAACATTTCTCTAGCTTTCTGGGGGTCAGCTGTTATTAGCGCATTAACTGAATTCAGACTATTGAAAAGAAAATGTGGATTTATATAAGCTTTAAGCGCATGCAATTTTGTTTCTGTCACTAACTTAAGGAGTTTCTCTTCGGAACGAGCTTTCTCTGCATATTTATAAAACAAAATCATAATTCGGTAAACAAGAACAAATATTGTATACAGGAAAATTCCGGTTGTAAACTGATATAGAGGATGATTACTAAAGCTTAAAGCACTGTTGCTTATCTTAACAATTAAGTTTTGAATTACGAAATTAAAGCCCATCCACAAGCCAACCACAAAAATTCCTGAAATAAAGAAAATTAACACAGTATGAATAACATTCTTTTGTGGCATATTATATTTCACAACAAACCAAATTCCAGCCCCAAGTACAGCAAACGAAATATTTGAAATTAACGATTGAATAATAGCCGTAGCAATATCTGTATCAGCAAGGAGACTTAAAATAAAAACTTGCAAAACGGCAATTACCAGCCATATTACAGCATAAGTAGTTGAAAAATTTCTATTAAGAAATGGGTTCCGCATTTTGTTTAATTTAGTATTTCGCCACCACCAAATACTGCTTCACCTTTAATAATGAGTTTACGAGTTCTATCTAAATTCTCGATTTGAACACGTCTTCTCTCATCGCTAAATCCTCCAAATACGCCAGATGTTTCAAGACTTACATCCCAATTTTCGGGTAAAATTATTTTAACACCACCAAATACACATTCAATCTTCAAAATATTTATTCCTTCGGCAAGTTTTGCACCACGTAAGTCAATTTCACCACCACCAAAAACAAAACTAGCATTTCCACCCTTAAAATTATCCGATTTTACAAACACATTAGCGCCAGAAAAAACTCTAGAAACATTTATATAATTATCATTATTAACTTCTTCTTTATAATTATCACTATCTTTATAATCAGATCGAGATCCAGTAGTAACACTTTTAGGAATAAATATTTTAACAATTACACCGACACCAATAATAATAAGTATTGCTGGCCAAATCATATTAGCCACACCAGTTCTAAACTCATAAATTTCATCAAGTAAAAACAAAGAACCTATTGTAATCATAATCATTGAGCCAAACCAATGCTCCCTAACACCGCCCGACAATGTTATAATTCCGAAAACAATTAGCAATGCCTGCCATGAAAATATATAGTCGAATAAATTATTGTCAATTATTCCTGCATTACCTAAGATTAATAAAGTACCAGCAGTAAGCAGAAAAAAACCAAAAATGAATGATCTTAATTTTGATTTTGGTCTTCTGCCACATTTTGTGTTGTCCGAGAAATTGTGATGATGTCTCATTTTTTTAGTTTTTGAATTACGAAACAAAAGTATGGCATTTTAAAAGGCAAAGAAATTATTTTTCGGTAAACTTACATATTTGTCAGGTAAAATGCAGAGTAATAAGAGATTTGAGCAATTCTAAAAACAATAAAACAAAGAAATCAGCCTAAGCTGATCCCTGTTTTGTGCCCGGAACAGGAATCGAACCTGCACACCCTTGCGAATACTAGTCTCTGAAACTAGCGCGTCTACCAATTCCGCCACCCGGGCTTTGAGGATGCAAATTTACAAAATCAATTTATATTCTCTGAGATTTTTCTAATTTATTTTTAACAAAAACTTGGTGAGTTCATTTGGTTAATTTTGTGTTAAAATTTAGAAAAATTAGGCTTAATGAATATGTAATTCAAATCTCTTTTCTAACTTTACAAAAAAAAGTTCTGTGTTCTAAATTCATCCGCCACGTTGGATAGAGTTAATGTAATTTTTGAAAATAATTATAATTTTAAACTTTGTTAAAATGAAAAAAAACTGTTTGTTTCTAATCCTTCCGGTGATTATTCTGGCCTCTTGCGGAAACCCGGTTAAAAAAACTGAAGACATGGAAAAACAATTTAAAGAATTTGTTGCTAAACATGAAGCAGCCGTAAAACCAATTTACAAAGAAATGTGCGATGCATATTTTATTGCATCTATATCTGGTCAAGAAGCTGATTACAACAAATCTGCTGAGCTAGAATTAGAATACACAACAATTTACACAAACGAAAAAGATTTCGAGTTTCTGAAAAAAGTTAAAGAATCAGGTGAGATAAAAGATGAAATTCTATTACGTGAACTTGACGTATTGTATAACTCGTATTTATCAAATCAGGCCGACCCAAAAATGCTTGAAGAAATGATCAATATGGCAACAGAAATTGACATGAAATTCTCTCTTTACAGATCTGTTGTAAAGGGCGACACCCTTTCTGATAATGATATTGAGGAAATTCTGTCAACTTCAAAAAATTCTGCAGAAGTTAAAGAAGCATGGATTGAAGTAAAGAAACTTGGACCAGTAGTTTCTGATGACATTATTGCACTAGTAAAAAAACGCAACGAGCTTGCAGTATCTCTTGGTTTTAATAATTTTCATGAAATGAGCCTTAAACTCAGCGACCAAGACCCTGAAGAAATTAGTAAGATATTTGATGAACTTGACGAACTTACAAAATCTTCTTTTGTTGAATTGAAAGGTGAAATTGATGAATATCTCGCTAAAAAATTTAATATTAAAAAAGAAGATTTAAGACCTTGGCACTATCAAAATAGATTTTTCCAAGAGGCTCCTCAAATGTACGATATAGATCTCGACAAATATTATAAAGACCAAAATATTGAAAAACTTACCACCGATTATTATGCTTCCATTGGAATGGATATTACAGATATGATTGCCAATAGCGATCTTTATGAAAAAGAAGGAAAAAATCAACATGCATATTGTATCGACGTTGACCGTGCTGGTGACATTCGAGTATTGTGCAACATAAAACCAAACTACAACTGGATGAATACTATGATGCACGAATTTGGACATGCAACATACAATAAATATATTGACCGCGATTTACCTTTTGTTCTGATTGATCCGGCACACACCTTTACTACTGAAGCAATTGCAATGTTATTTGGACGAATGGGTTCAAATGCACAATGGATGCAAGATATGTTGGGAATAAGCGATGCCGAAAAAGAAAAAATTGCTGAATTAGGTTTTAAATCTCTTCGTTTAGAGCAATTAGTATTCAGCCGTTGGGCACAAGTTATGTACCGATTTGAAAAGTCAATGTACGAGAATCCAGATCAAGATTTAAATAAACTTTGGTGGGATCTTGTTGAAAAATATCAAATGGTAACTCGTCCTGAAGGCCGCGACATGCCAGATTGGGCAACTAAAACTCATATCGCTTCTTCACCTTGTTATTATCACAACTATCTTTTGGGCGAATTACTCGCATCACAATTAAATTATTATATGACAAAAAATATTTGCAAGAGCGACAATTACAATATGCAAAGTTTTTACAACAATAAAGAAGTTGGTAAATTCTTAATCGAGAAAGTATTTGAACCTGGCGCAAAATGGCAGTGGAATGTAATGATTAAAAATGCTACTGGCGAAGAGCTTACTGCTAAGTATTATGCTATGCAGTTTGTGGAGAAGTAGGTGAGACCGAAGACTGATCCGCCGCGGCGGAGAAGACCGAAGACGGAAGTTGGGTGGAAAGTAGTTTTTTAAAATTGCCCCTCAACTTCTGACTTCGGTCTTCGGTCTGCCGACTTCTCCGCCGCGGCGGATCCATCTTCTAAAATAAATTTTGCTATTTCACTTATTTTACCCAATTTTGAAAACAAATAATATCAACATGGATTCAGAAAAGAAAATTAGACCCGACAAAATGTTTTACAGTATTGGAGAAGTGGCTTCAATGTTCAATGTAAACACGTCTCTTATTAGGTATTGGGAAAATGAGTTTGATGTTATAAAACCGCAGAAAAACAAAAAAGGGAATCGGTTATTCACACAAAAGGACATAGAAACTTTTCACTTAATATGGCATCTTGTAAAAGAAAGAGGGATGACTCTAAGCGGTGCTAAGAAAAAAATCAAAGATAATCGCACAGAAACCGAGCATAATTTCGAATTGGTAAAAAAACTTAACGAAATAAAATCATTATTAATCGAAATTAGAGAAGAGTTATAAACTTCTAAACCAACAGAAATCAAGGCTTACTATCTCTGAGTTTTGTTTTAGCCTTTTCAAGTTAAATTACAGTATATTTGCTAGGATTGAACAGACAAATACTCTCTTTGACATAACTTGGTGAATGCACATCGTAAAAATAAAAAAATGAAAATTAAAGAAATCATCGATAGTTTCGAAGAATTTGCGCCACTTGCCCTTCAGGAAGATTTTGACAATTCTGGATTAAACATTGGAAACGCAGAAAACAATATAAGCGGAATACTAATATGTATTGACATAACACCCGATGTAATTGAAGAAGCAATTTCTCACAAATGCAATCTCATTGTTTCCCATCATCCACTAATATTTTCTGGCTTAAAAAAAATAACAGGAAGCAATTACGTAGAACAAGCAGTAATTCTTGCAATAAAAAACGACATTTCAATATTTTGCGGGCATACAAATTTTGATCAAGTTTTTGAAGGTGTCAGCGCCAAAATGTGTGAAAAAATCGGGCTCAAAAATTTAAAAGTTTTGGCGCCGAAAACAGAATTTTTAAAGAAAATTGTTGTTTTTGTTCCAGTTGACCATGCAGAAAAAGTTCGTCAGGCTATGTTTGAAGCAGGAGCAGGACATATTGGTCATTACGACAATTGCAGCTATAATATTTCGGGACATGGAAGTTTTAGAGCAGATGAAAATGCAAATCCATTCGTTGGGATAACTGGGGAAACTCATTTCGAAAACGAAACCAGAATTGAAATGATATTTCCAGCATTTATTGAGAAGAAAATAATATTGGCTATCTTAAATAATCATCCATATGAAGAAGTAGCTTATGATGTTTACAAATTAGAAAATAAATGGAATAATATCGGTTTAGGGATGGTCGGGGAGCTTGAAAATGAAATGAGCGAACATGATTTTATGGAATTATTAAAGAAAGAATTTAATATAAGTTGCATAAAACACTCTAGTTTTTTAAATAAAACTGTAAAAAAAGTAGCTGTTTGTGGAGGAAGTGGAGCCTTTCTAATAAACACAGCAAAGAACTCTGGTGCAGACGTTTACGTAAGTGGAGACATTAAATATCACGAGTATTTTTCGGCTGAAAATAAAATAATAATTGCTGACATTGGACATTATGAAAGCGAACAATTTACAAAAGAAATTTTTTATGATATAATAATGAAAAAAAATCCTAACTTTGCAGTCCGTTTTTCAGAAAAAAATACGAATCCGATTAAAACTTTTTGAAATGGCAAAAACAGATAATAAAATTGATAGCGCAAGCATAAGTGTAACAGACAAACTGAAGAGTTTATATAGACTTCAGCTTATCGATTCCGAAATTGACAGAATAAAAATTATGAGAGGTGAATTACCTCTTGAAGTTCGTGATTTAGAGGATGAGATTGCAGGTCTTGAGACCAGAATAACAAATCTTGAGCTGGAAACTACTCAACTAGCGTCACAAATTAATGCACGTGAATTAGGAAAAACTGAATCTACTGCTTTAATAAAAAAATACACAGATCAACAGAACAACGTTCGTAACAACAGAGAATACGATTCATTAAGTAAAGAAATTGAATTCCAAACTCTCGAGATTGAATTGTGTGAGAAAAAAGTAAAAGAACACAAGTTTGATATTGAGCAAAAAACTGTATTCATTGACGAATCTAAAGTAAGGTTCGAGGAACGCAAAAAAGATCTAGAACAGAAGAAAGCTGAATTAGACAGCATTATTTCTGAGACTCAGATTGATGAAGAAAAACTTAGTAAAGAACGCGAGGTAATTGCTACTCATATCGAATCACGTCTTTTATACGCATACAGCCGTATTCGCAACAACGTTCTCAACAAACTTGCAGTAGTATCTATCGAACGTGATGCTTGCGGAGGTTGTTACAATAAAATTCCACCACAAAGACAACTTGACATTAAATCTAGCCGTAAAATTATTCCTTGCGAATATTGCGGTAGAATTTTAGTTGATCCTGAAATCTTAGAGAAATAGAGTTATTCAAAATATTTAAAAACGAAGGTTGTCTGTTAACAATCTTCGTTTTTTTTTGTTTAAAACTTAACAAAAAATTAATCTATACCTATTATATAAAACACTAACTTTGTAAGCTCAATTAAAAAGAGGAAAAAATAAATATTTTATAAATTTAAAATTAACATGATGAAAAAATTAACTTTACTAACTTTTTGTGTTATGGCATTTGCAATGCTTATGGCACAGCAGGTTCCAACAAATTGGAGTTTTATAACTCCGGATTTTACCGCGGCTGAAGAAACAGTCAATTATAGCGAAGGAACAAAAGCAGCAGCAATAACCTGGACAAGCCAGACAACACAAACAATGGTATCGGAAACATTTTCTGTAACTGCAGGAAGCGCTTTGGTTGTATCTCTCGATGTTATCGACAATACAAATACTGGACGCACACGTTTTGGCATTGGATGGAATGGCGGAAATATAAACTGGACAGATAGTTGCAGTTTGTACACTGTTGACGGTGCTGGTTTTCAAACATTGACTTTCACAGGAAACGTTCCCGCAGGTGCAACAAATGCTTACATACAAATAAGATTCTATGATGAAGCTACGAACTGGGCCGGAACTGCTACAAATATCATTGACAAAATGATTGTTACAGTGGCTGGTGGTTCAAACTTAGTACTTAACGGTGGTTTTGAATTATGGTCAACTCCAGTTTTAAATCCAACTCTTGCAGTAAATTCACCAACAGAAGCTCAGATAGTTAACGCTGACAATGTTAATGTTGTTTTTACTGTTTCAAACTTTGTTTTAGGAACTGACGGAAAAGTTGAATACAAACTAAACGGTGGTACAGCAATGTACGCAACAGCAAGTCCTTTTAATGTTACTGGTCTTACTGTTGGAGCAAACGTAATCAATGTTCAATTAGTTAACATGTCTAACGTTGCTCTCGCCCCAGCTGTTACTGTTACTAGAAATATCACTTACGAAATACCTAGTTCAGACCCAGGTCTAACAATTACGTCTCCTACAAATGGTGCAACTATTTACTCGCAAGATGTAAACATTGCATTTACATTAGCAAACTTTGTTCTTGGAACAGACGGAAAAATTGCTTATTCAATTGATGGTGGTTCTACCGTTTATTTTACAGTTGCAAACCCAATTGTTTTATCTGGATTAACTTATGCAGCTCATACAGTAATTTTAGAATTAGTTGATATGTCTGAATCTTCTTTAAGTCCTATAGTTATTACAAGTGTAGGTTTCACTTGTGTTGAAGCTATTCCTGGTGGAATGGAGACTTTTGTAAACAGCATAATTGGCGGAACTTACGCTGATGGCTCTTTCGTTGGAGACGAAGGATTTACTTGGAATTATTTCCATTCAAGAGATACAGGTGCATATCCTATAAATGGAAAAGGTTTAATGCTACGTAGAGGTTCTGATAGTAAACTTGAATCAACAACCATATCTGGTGGTATTGCAAGTTTTCAAGCAAGCATGAAAAAAGGATTTACTGGTGCATCTATTAGACAACTTGAACTTTATATCAATGGTGAACTTAAAGGAACATCTCAAGAATTTGGTTCTGGTACAGGTGAGAATTTAACTGTTTATACTTTCGATGTCTCTAACATTAATGTTCTTGGCGATTTTACAATGATGATTAAACCTGTAGGAGTTGCAACAACAAACTCTCAAGTTGTAATTGACGATATTTCATGGACTGGTTATAATTCAACTGATCCTTATCTTTCAATAAGCTCACCTGCAAATATGTCAACTGTAACAAGTTCAGACGTAAATGTTGCATTCAATGCTGGCAACTTCGTTTTAGGAACTGACGGGTCAGTAAAATATGCACTTGATGGTGGCGCTGTTGCTTATGCAACTGGAAGCCCAATAACTTTTCTTAGCTTAGCTGATGGACAACATACAGTTCAATTAGAACTTGTTGACATGTCTAATGCTTCTTTAACTCCTGCAGTTACTGCTGGTGTTACCTTTACAGTAAATACTGTTGTTCCTTCTACAACTCCAATTTATGATATTCAATACACAACAAATCCTGATGGTAACTCTCCAGTAATGGACCAAACAACTATTACCAGAGGTGTTGTTACTGCAATTAGCGGAACAAAATTCTGGATTCAGGATGGTGCTGGCTCATGGAATGGTCTTTATGTATTTACAACAATGACTCCAACACCTGTTGTTGGCGACTCTGTAATTGTTGCTGGTACTGTTGTTGAATATTTCACTCTAACAGAACTTGGAACAGTAACTTCATTGCAAATAGTAAATTCAGCAAATACTGTTGCAGCGCCTACAGTTGCAACAACTGGAGCTGCTTCTGGCGAAATGTATGAAAGCACTCTTGTTAGAACAACTGGTGTTTGTATTCAAGCTCCAGATACTTATGGAATTTGGGCTATTAACGATGGAAGTGGCGTAATTTTTATTGATGATTTATTCTACAGCTACACTCCTGTTGTTGGTCACTCTTATACAGTAAGTGGTGTTCAGACTTTCTCATTCGACCAGTGGAAAATATTGCCACGCTCAGTTTCTGATATTACAGATAACGGTGTTAGTACAGATCCTCTTCTAATCGTAAGTACTCCAGTAAATAATGCTACTATTTATACTGACAATACTAACGTAGTTTTCTCTGTTGCAAACTTTGTTCTTGGAACAGATGGTAAAGTTGCATGGAATGTTGATGGTGCTGCTAATGCTTATGTTACCGCTTCTCCAATAGCTATTACTGGTTTATCAGAAGGCGCTCATGTTATCAATCTTCAATTGGTTAATATGTCTAACCAACCTTTATCCGTTCCTGTTACTGCTGTAATAAACATTACTGTTAATCTTTCAGGACCAACTTACACATCTATTTATGATATTCAATATACTACAAATGCAAACGGAAATTCTCCAGTAATGAATCAAGTAGTTTGGATTCGTGGTGTAGTTTCTGCTAACTTCAATGGTTCTCCTTTTGGTGAAGGATACTATGTTCAACAAGGTGGCGGTGCATGGAATGGTATTTACATTTTTGACTTGGTAAATGCTCCAGCAATTGGTGACTCTGTTGAAATTGCTGGTACAGTTAAAGAAAGTTTCTACATGACAAGAATTGAAACTGTTACTTCTTTCACTATTGTTGGTGTTGATGGTATTGTTGCAGCTCCTGTTGCTGTTTCAACTCTTAATGCAAATAACGAACAATACGAAGCTTGTTTAATTAAAGTTTCTAACGCTGAATGTACTATTGCTCAAAACACATATGGCGAATGGACAGTAAACGATGGTACAGGTGCAGTAAAAGCTCAGGATAATGGAGTTTTCGTTTTCACAGAAGCTCTCGGAACAAGATACGATATTATCGGATTAACTTATTATTCTTATGGTGCATTTGAAATTAACTACAGAATACTTTCTGACATTACAATTTCTAGTGGAATAGATAGTGAATTTGCAAGTCAAATCAGCGTTTATCCTAACCCTGCATCTGATTTTGTAACTGTTAATGTTCCTAATGGATCAGAAATGATTACAATTGTTAACATGGTTGGTCAGGTTATAAACCAAATCAATGTCGATTCTGAAACAACAACTATCAATATCGAAAACCTCGAAGCAGGTGTTTATTTTGTAAAAATTGCAAAAGCAGACAAAATTGCTGTTGTAAGAATTGTAGTTGAATAATTCAACATAATAACATTTGAAAGCCGCTCCTAATTTGGGGCGGCTTTTTTTATTTATTATAAGTACTATTTGACAAAACAATTTTTAAAATTTATTACATTTGCAAAAAAATTATCATCATGAAAATTAAAATTATAACTATTCTATCGATTGTTTTAGTAATGTTCTTTTCATCTTGCAACAAATATGAAGATGGTCCAATCTTAAGCTTAAAATCTCCCGAAAAAAGAATACAAGGCGATTATATTGTGGACAAGTATCTCATTAATGAGACAGAAGTATCATTAGCTGACCAAGGAATTACAGAGTATCGCGTAATTTATAATAGTGATGGAACGGGAACAAGTTATATTACAGTTAATAACAACACTCTCGAAACAGAATTTCAATGGGAATTTGACGAAAAAAAAGAAGTTATTCGTGAGCGTAGTCTTGGTCTTAATAATGAATGGAGCGCTTGGAGCGACTATAAGCAAATTCTTCGTTTAACAAAAGATGAATTTTGGATAATCGACATTAATTCACTAGAACCAACTGAAATCCATTTCATTGAAAACTAAATTACATCCGTCGCAAGTCACAAATTAAAAAATAAAAATAAAAAGTTTTTAACTATTCTATTTAAATTGGTTTAGTTTTTGTGATTAAAATAACTTTACAAAGAAATTTATTATATCTTTGTTATAATTTTAATAACCTATTTATTAACTAACATTAAAATTTTTATGAAAAGATTTGCAATTATTTTAACAATCGTTGCTGCAACAGCAATGATTTTTTCAGCATGCGGAAAATACGAAGAAGGACCAGCTCTTTCTCTTTTAACAAAATCTGCAAGAATTACCGGAACTTGGACTATGACAGAAATGACATCTAACGACGTTGTTCAGGATATGCAAGGCGTTGTAATAAAGACTATTTTAGAGAAAGACGGAACAGGAACAATGACTTATTCTGTAAGTGGATTTTCGTTTTCATCTGATTTAGAGTGGAAATTTGATGACACTAAAGAAAATTTAATGTCTAGAGTTAAAGAAACCGGTGCAACTGAATTCGGAGAATGGAGTTCATCAGAAATCATCAAATTAACAAACAGCGAGTGCTGGTTGAGAGCTGTTAATACTGTAAACAGTGTTACAGTTACTACAATTTCTAAAATGACCAAAGACTAAGAAAATGAAGAGAATTATTGTATTAACTTTTGTAGCAATAGCACTTGCTTTTACATTTAGTGCTTGTACTACCTACGACGAAGGCCCTTCAATAAGTCTATTAACTCCAGAAATGAGATTAAATGGAACATGGGAACAGACTGCGATTTATATTAACAGTGAATTACAAGAAGCAAATGATTTTGGAATTGAATTTACTTTTAAGAAGGACGGCACTGGCTCATATACTTCTTCTTTTGGAGTATTTGGAACAAATCAATCCGATATGGTTTGGAAATTTAATGATGACAAGACCGTTATTCTGTTTAAAGAAGCTGATGCATCTGAAGATACAGAATGGGACGAAGCTAAAATATTAAGATTAACAAATTCTGAAATGTGGCTTGTCGTAGATACCGGACTTTTAGGAAGTTGGGAAATGCGCTACGAAAAAGTATAATTTTCAAATTGATAATACTAAAGCCTGTTCAAATTGAACGGGCTTTTTTTATTTGCTTAAAAACACATTAATATTTATTTGATTTAACTATCTTTGTTAACCGTAACAAAACAATAAAATGACAGGATATGATTTCAAAGGACGATTTTAAAAGACTTATTTTGCAAGGGATTCCGGGCATTTTACCTGCTCCGGCAGTTTATGAAAAAGATATAAATCACGCTCCAATTAGAAAACAAATTTTATCTTTAGAAGAAAAAAAACTTGCATTAAAAAATGCATTAAGATATTTCCCTTCTAAATTTCATACAGAACTTGCTGTCGAATTCAAACATGAGCTGGATACTTACGGAAGAATTTACATGTTAAGATTTCGTCCTCAATACGAAATTACAGCAAGAGACATTACTTGGTTTCCTCACAAAACAATTCAAGCAGCAGCAATAATGTTAATGATTTCTAACAATCTTGATTATGCAGTTGCACAACATCCACACGAGTTAATAACTTACGGAGGAAATGGAGCCGTTTTTCAGAATTGGGCTCAATACCTTATCAGCATGAAATATCTTGCTGAAATGACAGACGAGCAAACCCTTACAATGTATTCAGGTCACCCTATGGGACTATTCCCATCACATAAAGATGCCCCAAGAGTTGTTGTAACTAATGGAATGATGATACCAAATTATTCAAAACCTGACGATTGGGAAAAATTTAACGCTTTAGGAGTTACGCAATATGGTCAAATGACTGCCGGTTCATATATGTACATTGGACCACAAGGTATTGTTCATGGAACGACAATTACTGTACTTAATGCATGCCGTAAAATCAGTAAAAATAACGAAGGAACTGCAGGAAAATTATTTATAACTTCAGGTTTGGGTGGTATGAGTGGTGCTCAACCAAAAGCTGCAAATATTGCTGGTGTTGTAAGTATTTGTGCAGAAGTAAATACAAAAGCTGCCTATAAACGTCACGAGCAAGGTTGGGTAGATGAAATTGTTGATGACGTTGACAAAGCTATTGATATGGCCTTGGATTGGCAAAATAAAAAAGCTGCCCACTCTATTGCTTATTTAGGGAATATTGTTGATTTATGGGAAAGACTTGCTGCAAGAAACGTAAAAGTTGATTTGGGTAGCGATCAAACTTCTCTTCATAATCCTTGGGCAGGCGGATATTACCCTGCTGGGCTAAGCTACGATAAGGCTAATGAAATGATGGCCAAAGAACCTGAAAAATTCAAACAAAAGGTACACGAATCTTTGTGCCTTCAAGTTACTGCAATCAACACACTTGTTGACAATGGAATGTATTTCTTCGATTATGGAAACGCATTTTTACTAGAAAGTTCAAGAGCAGGTGCCGACATAATGGCTGCAAATGGAATAGATTTTAAATATCCGTCTTATGTTCAGGACATCATGGGACCAATGTGTTTTGATTACGGATTTGGTCCTTTCCGTTGGGTTTGTACTTCAAGTGATCCTGGAGAACTGGAATTGACCGACAATATCGCAATGAATGTACTTGAGGATATAGCAAAAACGGCTCCTACAGAGATAGCACAGCAGATGCACGACAATATCAAATGGATTAAAGAAGCAAAAGATAATAAACTTGTTGTTGGTTCTCAGGCAAGAATTCTGTATGCAGATTCTGAGGGACGTATAAAAATAGCCAAAGCATTTAACGATGCTATACGAGAAGGAAAGCTTAAACAACCTGTAGTTCTTGGTCGCGACCATCATGATGTTTCTGGAACTGATTCACCATACCGAGAAACTTCAAACATATACGACGGTAGCCGCTTTACTGCAGATATGGCAATTCAAAACGTTATTGGAGATTCTTTTAGAGGAGCAACTTGGGTATCAATTCATAATGGTGGTGGAGTTGGCTGGGGCGAAGTAATAAATGGTGGATTTGGAATGGTTCTAGACGGAAGTTCTGACTCGGAACGAAGATTAAAAATGATGTTACTTTGGGATGTAAATAACGGAATTAGTCGTAGAAGTTGGGCAAGAAACGAAGGGGCAATATTTGCAATTAAACGTGCAATGGAAGCTTATCCAGATATGAAAGTTACAATTCCTGAAATTACTGACGAAGAATTAATAAATGGTTTATTTTAATACAGATGATTTAAAAAGTAAAGATAATCTATTCTGCAGCAGCGGAGGTAAGGGGTAAGAGGCGTTGCGCTGAGCATTTCGTCGAAGCGTAAGGGGTAAAAGCTGTAAGTAGTAAAAACTGTAAGTGGTAAATGGTAAGAGGTTTCGCCTCCGTCCGCCGCGGCGGAGGCGGACGAAGGTAAATGGTAAAAAGTAAAAAGCTAAACTCGAATCCGCCGCGGCGGAGCGAATCTTCCTTAGCCTTAGCCTTGGCCTTAGCCTTGATTTTAGACAAAAAAAACAGATATAGAAACGATTAATATTTTAAATAAAAATAACTATGAAAAAAACAGTTTATTCACTCATGATTATGACGGTTATTTTAGCAATGGCTTGTAAGAACGAAAAAACGCCCCCTGTAGAAGTAAAAAAAACAGAAGTAAAAATTTCAGCAGAGCAAATTAACGAGACCATTCGCAAAACTAAAGAAGTTTACACAGATGAACAAGCCTTTAGAATTGAGAAAGGCGTACGCCAAGTAGCTGCTTTATGGCAAGAGGCAGATGGTAATTACGAAACATTTGAGACATTTTGCATTGACAATTTTGTTGCCGATTCAGCAGGGCTTCAAATTGCATATAGCAAACTAGAAAGGAATTTCGAAATCCTTTTTGGATATTACAATACAATGAATGTAAAGCTGATGGAACATC
>JBBQCZ010000028.1:0-30926 GCA_038319215.1 Bacteroidales bacterium
ATTATTATAATTCACTATTAATTGAACAACAATTAAATAACCCTGAAGGTATTTATTTTGCATTATATGGAATTGCTGGAGTCGATTTGTTAAGAGGCAAAACAGATTCGGCACTTGAGAATATTAAAAAAGCAATGGAAATAAGTCGTGAATCAGGAGATTTGGCTGGTATAGCACGTTGTAATATTGAGATGGGAAAGATTTACAGAGCAAAATTTGATTATAAAAATGCTATTGTTTCTTTTAAGGAGAGTATTCTTATCGCAGATTCTATTAACTATCTATCCGAATTAAATGATGCATATTTTGAACTTTCAGAAACATATTCAGATTTAAATGATTTTACAAATGCATATTATTACCTTTATAAGCATTTAAGCTTAAATGATTCGATAAATAATCTTGAAATAAATAGCCGTATTGCTGATATCGCTGCAAAATATGAACTTGAAAAGAAAGAGAAAGAAATTGAATATTTTAAAAAAGAAAGCGAACTTCAGCAACAAAAGAATAAATCCGAAAAGAAAAGCCGTTATTATCTAATAGCTAGTTTTATGTTGGCGCTTACTTTAGCTTTAAGTAATCTTAAAAGAATTATTAAAAGAGGTAGGCAAATACTTTTATTAACTGCTATTTTGGCTGGATTATTATTAATCTTAAGCCTCGTAATTTTCTTATTTGGGAACTATGATGGAGCCAATTCTTTAGCTAAGTTTTTTGAAGTACTAGCTGATGTAATTACTATTGCAGCTTTGCCAATTTTAGTAAGTGTTTTGCTTATTGAGAGAGTTTTACTCAATAAAAAGCTAAAGACTGCCAAAGTGTTGTCTGAATCAATACATAAAATGCAAAAGCCGGTTGATGATATTGAAATCAAACTTATTGCTGACAATGATAAAGATTATATCGAGCTTAATTTGAATAAACTACTATTTATTGAAGCCAACGACAATTATTCCGCTATTTGTTATGTGTCAAGTACAGGATTTAAAAAAGTACTACTACGTTCTACATTAAAGAGAATGTCCTACCAGCTCGAAGGCAATGAAGATGTTGTTAGATGCCATAAATCATACATTGTTAATGTTCCTAACATAGATAGAGTATCTGGAAATGCACAAGGATATAAACTTCACTTCTCCGAAACAGATATTGAAATTCCTGTTTCAAGAAACTTTCCAAAAGAATTGATTCATAGAATTAAGGCAAAGGTGTAATTGCGGTGTCAAGTGTTGCAAATTATTAGTAAGCCAGAGCCTTTTCTGTATAATATCTATTATTAATATTTACTTTAATCATATAAAGGCCTAATTGATTTCCATTAAAAGGAATTAATATCCTGTTATATCCTTGTGTGAAAGATTCTTTGCTAACTAAACTATTTTGAGCCATTGAATTATAAATGTCTGTTTTTAATACTCCACCCGTAAATGCTACAAACTCAATAATAAAGCTATTTTCAGATTTTGAATAATACATGTTTAAATCATATTCGTTAATAATTTTATCCTGCGAAACCGTAATAATATTTGAATATGTGTATTTTCCATCAAAATCAGTTTGCTTAAGTCTGTAATATGATTTTGTAATCAATGGATTATTATCAGAATAAAAGTACTTTAGTGTTATATTGCTATTGCCAGAACCATTAATTTCTCCAACATTAGTAAACTCAATTGCATTTGAGCTTCTTTCAATAGTAAAATAATCGTTATTTTTTTCAGATTCAGTTACCCAATCTAATTCCACTACATTATTCTTATATTCGCCTTTGAAAGAAATAAGACTAATTGGTAAAACCGATTCTTTTGCTACTCCATCTGTAACATTAATATAATAGTTTGCTGTCGCAGATGTGTTGCCATCAATAATAATATAATAAGTACTTCCTATTACAGCATTATCCATTGAAAGGTCGAAATTTAGTATCGACCCGTTTCCCGTATGACTTCTTCCATCGAGACTGTTTGTAGTGTTGTCAAATGATGATTCTGGACAAGTAACTACGTTCCAATTTCCATGTCCGCTGCATGGGGTAGGGTTTCCTTTTACAACTATTACCTGTATGTCGCCTGATGAAGCTTGGATTCCACTTAAGGACATTGAAAAATAAGTAGATGACGCAGTAAATTTTAAATATTGAGCTTCATTATAACTTGCATTCCAGCATCCGCAACCTGATATGCCATTGCCACAGGTACTATGCTTGGTCGGTTGATTTCCATCGTCAGTATCTGAATTTGAATTTGAACTTAAGTAATTACCCAATAGTAATTCATAAGCATTTCCACAATTTTTCCCAAATGCTGAGATATCAGTTTCTGGATATGCTGGGCCAAATTCCAATTCAACGTAATCAAGTTGAATATCATCCAATGCGGAACCTGCTGTTTCGGCAAATGTTACTGTCCATGTTCCATTTGGATTTGATAAACCATCAAATTTAGTTGTAAAATCATCAGCAGTAGTTATTCTATACAACCCAATATCATATGGTTTAACAGCACTTGAAGATGGTGGATTTAATCTTGAGCTTTCTCGAAATGTAACTTGAGCTGAAGAAACACTTGTAGCAAATGAACCTGTTGTAAATATGGTTGAGCTTGCTTTTGCAGTTGGAGAAGTTAATGTGCATGAATATAATGAGAGATTTTCATTGCTACCGTTTTTTAAGAACACTTTTACCTGTCTTAAACCATTAGCAGCATCATCTAAAGGAGTTGAAAGTCCAGATACTTCAATATTAAAACTCAATGTACCATCATTACTAATTTCCTTACCTGATTCTGAACCACAAGTCCTAAATTTTGCTGGCAAGGTAAATGGAGGGTCTGAAGAACTTGGGCAAGGTAGCAGTTGAGTGCCACTAAGAGCTGTCGTGTTAAAACAAGTACCATCTGCAGCATAAACATCGAAGGTATAGCTTAATCCGCTAGTTAAACCAGTAACCGAACAAGATGTGCCAGATCCTTTATAAACGACGAAGTTGCCAACAGAACCACTACTTATTTCTTGACCTAGTCCATAAACGGCATCTGCTGTATAGGTTATTCCTGATATTGGAATAAATGCAGATTCTGATGTTTTATGTGCGACAACTACAACATTGTCCCCTGAATTATTTATCCATGATAAGTCAACTGAATAACTAGAATAATCATCTATTGATAATCCTGATGGTGATATTGATGGGGGTGTGCAAGAAGAAACTGTCCCTTGAATTGATATATTATCTATTCTCTCATATGCTCCTGAAGCATCACCTGTCCAGCCCTCTACTTTTAGATCAATGCTTGTTGAACAGGACAAACCACTTACTGTTGCTATTCCTGATGCCAAAGTTGATTGACCTGTCTTCGTGAAAAAATTTGTCCAACTTCCACCATCAATTTTATAATAAAAATAAAAATTTGCATTTGGTTCTTGAAATGCTCCATACATTTCCCAATCAATACTAATTGCAATGCTTGAAGCCGAAGTGTTAATAGTTTTTGAATACCAATCAACTCTTTTTGATACATCACCATTTATATCTCTCCATTCTAAATATTTTCCAGTAACAACACCACAATAATCATCATTGTTTGCTAATCCTGGGCTACCTACTTTTACAACGCTCCAATTATTATCACTAGGATTATTATTTGTACTCCCAAACAAACCAGAAATTCCAGATTCATCATTTGCATCTTCAAAATTTTCAGAATACAATGTTGTCTGTGAATACAAATTTATTCCTAAAAAAACAAAAATCAATACTGGTAATTTGATAATTAGATTTTTAAAACACATAAATAATTCTTTTATATTTTTCATGAACATTCAGTTTAGGAATGGTATTAAGCTTCTTAGAAATACATGATTTTGTATTTCAAACCAAAAATACCTAACAATAATAAACATTCAAAGTTTAAGTGATTAAAGTCAGTTTTGTTGTGACGTAATGCATGTATTGTGGTAAATTGATTTTTTATGGGATGAACCGTTTAGCGTGGTCAGCAAAATATTAAAATGAATAATCAAAATTCAAAACCCACTTCTCTTTTTTCTAAAAATATTCTATTTGATTTTGACTTATTCTCTGTAGAAAAAAAATAAAACATTAACAGTTTGTCACTGAATAATGCAATTGCTCACATAATAAATAATAGTATAACTTATTTGTTTTTATTTGTAATCTAAATAAAATTACTATTGAAATTAATTATTAAAAATATTAGTGTAAATGCTTTAGATCTGATTAAAGGTCTAAATATTGTTTTTTGGCAAAATGTGCAACGACAGGTTATTGTTTTGCAATCTATCCTCTTAATTCCTCAAATCTCAATGGCACAAGTCTCTGTGTCCTCAAACGTAAATTATTCAACTTGCAAAACTTTAAGGGAACAGAAACCTCAAATCTTTTCTCCTAGCTCATAGTTTTATCATCATTCCTGTCCCAAAACAAGCTTTTACATTATTAAAACCACTTTCGGGTGGTTTTTTTTTACCTGATGAAGTGACATCAGGTTGAGATAAATTCAGGCTTTCAGCCTGAAGCTGCTAACGTTAGATTTGAGATAAATCAAGTTGAAAGTCTGCTAAAAATGCACTTAAACTTTTTGAGACAAATCAGGCTGAAAGTCTGATTTACTTCAAAACGGGGCAACGCCCCGTTTATACCGTCGAAGACACCTCATGAGCCTTGAAATGGCGGCTTAAAGTTTGCAAAAGTTTAACTAAACCTTCTCAAATATGGCTTTCAGCCTGATTTATTTTATAGCTGGGCAATTGTTCCGTTAACAAAAACTTTTAATCCGCACTTTCAGCGCTCAAGCGGTATTTGTGTTTATCAACCTGATGCGTGGTCAACCTGAAGCGTTGCATCAGGTTGAAATAAATTCAGGCTTTCAGCCTGAAGTTGCTGTACTAAAGTCGCACCCTCTTCAGTCTGAAATCTAATTTAAAGCACAAAAGTTGTAGTAAGTGTCAGTTTGAAAGTCTGATTTATTTCAAAACGGGGCAACGCCCCGTTTATACTGTCGAAGACACCTCATGAGCCTTGAAATGCGATGCACTGATCCGACAACCGGCGGAGAAGTGGCGGCTTAAAGTTTACAAAAGTTCACTTAAACCTTCTCAATCCTTACCGCCGAGTACTTAAACGGTGCAATTTTAGATTGTGGATCAAATTCGCTACGAGTAAGTGCATTTACTGGAGATTCGTGGAAATGCCATGGCATAAAAGCTTCACCTGTTAAAACTTCGTCACGAACCATTGCATGAGTTCTTAAATCTCCACGTGGCGAACTTACCAAGACTTCGTCACCGTCTTTAATTCCTAGTCTTTCTGCGTCGTTGGGGTTCATTATCACATAAGATTTATCTGCATAAGCATTTAAAATGTCACTTTTGCGTGATAGAGTTGAAGAGTGATAATGGTAAAGCATTCGTCCAGAATTCATAATTATTGGATATTCCTCGGTCGCAATTTCATCTTGAGGCTGATAATCAACAGGGATAATCTTTGCTTTTCCTGATGGAGTATTGAATTTTTCGAGGAATAGTGTTGATGTTCCAGCGTGGTCTTCAGTTGGACAAGGCCATTGAATTCCTTCATGCTCAATCCTTTGGTAAGTAATTCCACCCAAAAATGGTGCAGCTATTCTTATTTCTTCCCAAATTTCTTCTGGACCAGAATAATCGCCAATACTATTGTTCATTCGTTTTGCGATTTCTGTAATTATTTTCCAATCCAATCTTGCTTCACCTGGTGCATCAATAGTTTGTCGCAAACGTAAAACTCTACGATCACTATTTACAACTGTTCCATCTTTTTCAAATAAACTTGCTGCTGGTAAAATTACATCTGCGTAATAAGAAGTTTCCGTTTCGAAAATATCCTGAACAACCAGAAAATCAAGTTTTTCAAGTGCTGCAATGGTATGATTCTGATTCGGATCGGTAATAACTGGATTTTCGCCCATGCAATAAAGCGCTTTTACTTTACCATCATAGGCAGCATTCATTATTTCTATTGTTGTCAGTCCTGGTTTTGGATCGAGACTTTCGTAAGGCACATTCCAAAGTTTTGCAATTTTTTTACGATTTTCGTCGTTGCTAATAGGAATATAGCCTGGATAATTTACTGGACTGGCTCCAACATCAGTTGCGCCTTGCACATTGTTTTGTCCACGTGGAGGATTTAATCCACATCTTTCTTTACCAATTTGCCCAGTTACGAGACACATATTTATCAAAGAAAATACATTATTTGTTCCAACAGTTTGCTGACTCATTCCCATTCCAGTGGCTATCATTGCAGTTGGAGCGATAGCATACATTTTTGCAGCATCGTAAAGCTTTTGCTTTGAAATTCCTGTGATATTTTCTGTGTAATCAGTTGTATATTTGTCGGTTATAGATTTTAATTCATCAAATGCTTGAAGTCCGTTTTCGACACGATTAGCAATGAAATCTTTGTCAACCCAGCCGTTTTCGATGATAATATTTACAAGCCCATTTAGTAAAGCTACATCTGTTGCTAGTTTTGGTTGCAGCCAAATATCAGCGTATTTTACTAAAGGAGTCCAACGTGGATCTACAACAATAATTTTCTGCCCTTTAGCTTTTCCTCTTTTTACATAGGTGGCTGTAATTGGGTGAGTTTCAATAATATTGTTTCCAATTACGAAAAGGCAATCGGTGGTTTCAAAATCCTGAATTGAGTTGCTGCCAGCGCCATCGCCAAACTGCTTTAGCATTGCTGTTACTGTCGAAGCATGACAAAGTCTTGTGCAATAATCAATATTGTTATTTCCAAAAGCAACTCTTACAAATTTTTGTAATATATAATTTTCTTCGTTGCTGCATTTTGCAGAGCTGTAGGCTGCTAATGATTCAGAACCAAAATTAGTTTTTATCTCATTAAATTTTGACGAAATCAAATCCAATGCTTCGTCCCAACTGGCTTTTACAAATTTACCGTTCTTTTTAATGAGTGGATGAGTCAATCGTTTTTTATGATTTGCATACTGATAGCCAAATCGTCCTTTTACGCAAAGTCTTCCATCGTTTGGCAAAACACCTTCGACGCCGTCTATTCTAACAATATTATTATCCTTTACAAAAACCTCTGTTTGACAACCAACGCCACAATACGGACAAGTGGTAATTACTTTTTTATCAACAGAATCGACTTTAAATTCACCACGGAATGGCTTTTCAACTATTGCACCTGTAGGACAAACTTGAATACATTCTCCACAGCCATCACATTCGGAGTCTTTCCATTCGCCAAAACCTGCAACTATATATTTGGAAATTCCACGATCAGCAAAACTCAATACACCTTTTCCCTGAACTTCATCACAGGCTTTTATGCAACGAAAACATTTTATGCATTTTGATGAATCGTAAGTTAAAACTGGCGAGCTATCATCAATTACCTGAGGAATATTTTGCCAAATTGGTTTTATTGATCTATCTGCTTGATTTTCAAGTTTGTAACGCTTGATTAATGGTCTAAGTTCATCTTCATAAGAAGCATCATAAGCTTCGTTGTGTTCTGATAATAAATAGGCGAGAGTATGTTTTCGGTTTTGCTCGGTTTCTTCGTCAAAGGCAGTTACTTTTATTCCATCTTTTACCTGCACAGTGCACGACATTATCAAACCTGGAGTATTTTCAATTTTCACCACGCATAAACGACATGCTCCGGTCGGAGTAAGCTTTTTATGATAGCATAATCCTGGAATGTCAATACCGTTGTCTCTTGCGACTTGCAGAAGGTTTTTTCCTTCTTCGGATATTATCTTTTTACCGTCTATTTCGATTGTGATGTTTTTCATTTGCTATTTGTTTTGTATAGCCACTAAGGCACTAAGGCACTAAGTTAATCTGTTCCTTCTTTGTTCCTTTGTGTCTTTGTGTCTTTGTGGCATATTTTTGTTATTTACTTGTGTGAGCCCTTCGGGGTTGTTATTTGTCCCGAGCTTTTAGCTCGAGGATCCTCGAACCAAAGGTTCGGGATTTTTTGTTGTTTGTTGCCTTCGGCTTTCGCCGCGGCGAAAGTCGAAGGCACCGTAATTTGCAATTTGTCATTTTCCAAAATATTTAACAAAAGATTTTATTGGCAATATAGGACTTTGTCCCAATGGGCACAACGAGTTCTTTGCTATGTAATCAGCTTCGGCAAGCATAAAATCAAGATCGTCGGAAGTGAAATCTGGTGACGAAATTTTATCGTACAAAATTGCAGTTCCGATTCTGCATGGAACACACTTGCCGCATGATTCGTGTTTGAAAAAGGATAGGATAGAGGTCATCATCTTTTTAAGGTCAGTTTTGTCGTCAATAACTATAACTGCACCAGAGCCAAGTGTTGCGCCTTCTTTTTTGAGAGTTTCATATGCCAGTGGAATATCGAGCATTGATTCATCAACAAAAGTCCCTGCAGCACCTCCAAGTAAAGCGCCTTTGAATGTAAAACCGGTTTTCATTCCACCAGCAATATCAAAAATCAATTCACGAAGTGTTATACCTAATGGAAATTCAAATACTCCTGATTTTTGAACATTTCCGCTTACACAGAAAACTTTTGTTCCCTTAGATTCGGCAGTGCCGATTTTTGAATATTCATCATAGCCATTATTTATGATAAAAGGCAAATGTGAAAATGTTTCGACATTATTTATCAAAGTCGGAAATCCCCAAAGTCCTTTTTCTGCTGGAAATGGTGGTTTTATTCTTGGATAACCTCGTTTGCCTTCGAGAGATTCCAATAAAGTTAATTCTTCGCCACATAAATACGAGCCTGCACCAAGAAAAATATCCATATTTAGTGAATATCCAGAGTTTAAAATATTTTCACCCAGTAATCCTCTTTCGTAAGATAATTTGATAGCATTTTTGATATTTTCAATTGATTGATAATACTCACCACGCAAATAAACGTAAGCAAAGTTTGCATTTATCGCATAAGCAGCTAAAATCATTCCTTCTATTAGCAAAAATGGATCAGATTCCATTATAAATCTATCCTTATATGTTCCAGGCTCTCCTTCGTCGGCATTGCAAACTACGTATCTATTTTCGCATATTTGACAGGAGTTACTCGTAAATCGTTGTTTCATTCCGGTTGGGAAACCTGCACCGCCACGACCTTTTAATCCAGATTTTTCAACTTCATCAAGAATTTCGGATTGACTCATTTTTACTGCCTTTTTCAATGACTCAAAACCACCAGTGTTCAGAAAATCGTCAATAGACTGCGGATTTATTTTACCTACACGTCCTAGAGCAATTTTTGGAAATGATTGTATCATAAGTTAGCGGTTTTTAAAATTTAATAATATTTCATCAATCTTCTCAGGGCTTAACTCGGTAAAAAACTCTTTGTTTATCATCATCGAAGGAGCTTTGCCGCAACGACCCAAGCATTCTGATCTTTCAAGTGAAAATAGTCCATCTTCAGAAATATTTCCAGGCGATAATTTGTATTTTTCCTCAAAATAATTGAAAATATTTTCACTTCCCATCATTGTGCAAACTGGTGATTTACAAAGACTTATGTGGTATTTCCCCCGTGGTTTTATGCTAAACATCGAATAATATGTAACAACACCATAAACTTGAGCTTTGCTTAGCTTAAAATGACTTACACACAAATCCATAATTTCGTCGCTTATAAAATTCTGCGGATTAGCTTCCTGTAATTCGTGCAGCGCTTTAATAAGTTGTTCTTTCGATCTCGAATATTTACTAAGAATATTATTGATTTCTTCTGTCATCATAAGTATCTTTTCTTCTTTCATAATTTATTGCTCTTGTCAAATCTGCTGGACTATTAATGTTGAAAAATGCTATTTCTGGTTCGATAGGTAAATATACGTTAAAATATTTAATGTTTATCCCTTCGTAAATTTTTCTAATGCGAAAATCTTTATCATTAAGCTGGTTTTCAATTTTTTGAAGTAGTTTTTTGCTGTAAATACCATGTAATGGCTCTATTCCATCATTGTGAGAAGGAATTATTGCATCATAATTACCTGTTTTTGCTTCATTTATCATTTTTTCGATTAATTCTCGGTTCAAAAATGGCATATCACATGAAAAGATGAAAACATAATCAGTTGTTGAGTTTTTTAGAGCACTGTAAATTCCAGAAACTGGACCGCTGCCTTTAAACTCATCTTCATAAGCTTTTATTGGTAAATTGTATTCAGTTTCTTTACCGCAGATAAAAATATTGTCGAATATTTCTTGTAGTAAGGCAAATTGTCGGGCTATAATTGAGATTTTCTCAATATTCAATAAGGCTTTTAACTCGCCATTCATACGTGAGTTCTCGCCACCTGTCAATATTGCCGCTGATATCTGCAAAAATATGTTTTGTTACAAACTTAAGAATTTATAACAAAAAAATGGGTTGTTGGTTCAGGTTTTTTTTTTAATAAATCAGACCTTTAATTTAGGACGGAATCATAAATTTGAATAATTCATTTTCGATATTAGAGATAATGTTTTCGGGACAATTTCTTTGTTATATTTCTTAGTTTAAATGATGAATGGAAAGTTGAACATATATTTCTAATTAACAAAAAATATTGATTAGAACACAAAATATTGTTAGAACACAAAATATAATTATTAAAGTTTAAAAATTGCATTTAATTTTTTATTCTAGAAATTATAAAAAATAACAACAAAATTGCGTTTGTTTTGTTTTCATTTATTATATTTGAAAAATATTTTCTAAAACTTTGAATTATTTAATCGTTAAATAAGAATAAAATGATTATAATACCCTTTCATCAATTTGAAATACGTTACACTAAAATATTGAATTTTCAAGCATTGATAAAAGAAGTGATTGCTCCTTTTGTTCCAATGGCTATTGATGTCTTGCCAGAAAATGAAAGTTCGGTACACCTTTGCAGATACACACTTTTATTTTCTGGATATAGTATAATAATAACATGGGACAGAGTATTGATTAAAACTGAGGGCGATTTAAATCTGTTTATAGAAAATAATTCTATAGTTGAAGAACCATTTTTTAATCTTTTTAACAAAATTAAAGCTTTAGAGTCTTTTGGTAATGTTGTAAATTGTCTTTGTGCAACTAGTATGATTCGTCAAAATGAAAATAGTCTGAGCGAAATAAAAGATAGTTTTATTAAAACTTATTTGAATAAATCTAATCTTGAAAAAATAACAAATCCAACAGATGTCGCAATAGTTCTTGAAACCGATATTGATGGGAAGCAAGTCACAATGCAATTTGGGCCGTATGTTGGAATAGCTGATTTACACAAAAGAAATATTATGCCACAAAATCAGGAAATATTAAGTAATGTCAAAAATGTTGGTGAAATGGCTGATGTTAAAATATTCGAAACTTTAAAATTCATTTCGTTTGCAAAATATAAAGACCTCATAAAAATGACAATTGAATATCAAAACTCATTATGGAAGATTTAATTACTATTATCAAAAGATCACCTGAAATAGAAATATTTAAGTCAATAATTGACTTTGAACCGTATGTCTCTGCCCAAGAAAAAGATGTGAATAATGAGATAGGGGAAAATTTAGATTTGAAAAACAGAACAGAGTTTATCACTGATGAATCAAGTTATATTTCTGAACTATTTAAAATGAAAGGGTTTATCGGTAATGAACACTGGGAAAAAACAATAAATATAAATTCAAGAATTTCGTGCTTTAATAATGATTATGTTATATGTGAATGTCTAATTGACAAAGAGAATAAGATTTTTGAGCAACGGAGTTTTCCGCGTTATTTGTTCAACCATATTGATAATATTAAAACTAAACCATATGTATTGTTGTCTATTCAGTCAAAAACTGGATCAACAAGAATTGATGTAATAAAAGGAACTAATTTAGTTGATAAACAGGCATTTGAATTTAAGGACGAATGGGATGCACTTGATGCAAAAAATTTCAATCAATCATTAGATAAGCCAATCCAATTATAATGAGGATTACATTTAAAGATGTAGGACAGGGAGACTCAGTAATAATTGAATGGAAAAAAGGGAATGAGGATAAAATTGCAGTTATTGATTGTAAAAAAGCGTATAGAACTAATCCCGTTTTAGATTATATAAAGTTAAAGAAAGTAAAAGAAATTGCATTTATTCTACTTTCACATCCGCATATGGATCATTTCTCTGGAATTACTGAGTTAATTGAATTTTGTATAGAAAATGGTATAAAGATTGATTATTTTTTGCATACTTCAAACGATATGCCTAACTATTGGAAAGCTGCAATTGAAGGCGATGCAGCTATGTCTGAGATAATTAAATTATTTAGAGTGCTAAGAAAAGCTGAAGTAATTGGAATGAAGAGGCATTCAATACAAGCTGATATGATTTTTAGCGATTTTTCTTTAAACGATGAATATTCAATTAAACTTATAGCCCCAACCTCTAAACATTTGGACAATTATGCTAAAAATTTTGTCACACCCCCTTTTGAAGAAGAATCTGGCAATAAACCATGTGCAAATTGGTTGGCCACTGTAATTAAAATATATTCAAAAACACATGATGGTTTTATATTACTGACATCTGATGCTAATAAAGATACAATGTTTTACAATATCAAAAATCCTGAGATTTTTAATGGAAAATTGATATTGGCTCAATGTCCTCATCATGGAGCAATTCTTAACCATAAGAACTCATTTTGGAAACTTATAAAAAGGAACGAAAAAACTCCAATAGTTATATCTGTAGGTGAAAATATTTATGGTCATCCTGCGAAAGAGGTAATAGAAAATTTAAGCAATAATAATTATGAAATTTATGCTACAAATGAATTTGGAGTACTCTCAAATTTTAAACATTCAATAGAATTTAAAGAAGTGCGAACCCATTTATCCACTTTTGGAGATGTTGTTGCAAGTTCCCAAAAAGATAATCTTAATGGAGATAAGATTTTTGAGATAGATTCAGCTGGAAGTGTGGTTGCACTTTAAATTTTCAGTTCACTCCAATTGGCTTGTATTTTTAGAATGTATAAAAAAGTTCTACTTGCAAATCATATCACTTTTATCTAAATTTGATGCAAATAATAATTTTTAAGCAATCTGAGTGATTGTTTAAAGTTTATGATAAATAAATTATGAAAAAAGACAAACTTATACGGATTATACTGATTTTATCAATCTTGCTAGCTTCTGTGGGCGGCGATCAAATATCGAAAAAGATAGTCAGAGAAAGAGTCAGTTATTATGAAAATATTGTTGTAATAGATAATTTTATTACTCTTACAAAAATCGAGAATACTGGAGCATTTTTAGGTTTAGGCGACAATTTGCCAAGAATATGGTACAAAATATTAATGATTTTTTTGCCTTTGATTGTACTTGGATATGCTCTATTTTACTTGATTAAAAGAAAAGATCTTTCGAAATTGCTTACAGTCGCGATAACTTTTGTAATTGCTGGAGGTATAGGAAATATTATAGATAGATTTTTGTATGGCTCAGTAACAGATTTCTTGTATTTTGACTTTCATATTTTCCATACAGGAATAGTTAATTTTGCTGATATTATTCTTACAACTGGTTTTTTTATTCTGCTTTACGATATGGGTGTTAAGCCATAAATTGTTAAATTTAAAAATAGGTCAAAGCAAAAAGACTAAAGTTTTTCTAATCTAAAAACTACTACTATAGATCCACAACCGAGGGCAAACGCAAACTTTTTTATCCCAATAATTACAAATATTTTTATTGTTTTTGAGTCTGAAAGACTCGTTTATTTTAACCTTTGACTGAACGTAGTGAAAGTCAAGGGTTGAAATATGTAGCTAAATCTCTTTTGGCGTGTGTTTTTGGCCACCAAAAACCATGACAACCGAGCTTGCGAGCTCAACGAAGTTAAAAGAAAAGTATGAGTTTGCCCTGTCCTCAACCTCAATTATTGTAAAAATTTGTAAGTTTTAGATTCATTTTTGCTACGCATTTTATTTCCGTATTTGTCTTTTTTGCGAAAAATGGATATTTTACAAAACTTGGGAAAGGCTTTCGAACTTGATAAAAATTTGAGTCTTTAATAATTAAACCTTCTGCGCCAGTGATTGCTCCTCCAGAATAGTGCTGAACAGGTGCCGCACTAAAATCTCCATTTGCTTCATAAGTTGTGTGCGAATAATATTGTGTTGTGTCTTGACTTGGCGACCCAAATTCAGCAATGAAAAAATTCATTATCTCAGGTTTGATGCTTTTGTCGGGTAAAAGATTGGCATTTATAAAACTTATACTGTCAAATTCTCTACTTAAAATATATTTCGATTCATCACTAAAAAAGAAATATACGGGACAAAAATTAAAATCAGATTTAAAAGCATTTATTATTCTCAGATTGAGAGAACTTTGTTCTTGCTCTATTTTGTCTGCTAATTTTATATTTCCCACTTTTCTTAAAGCTTCTATCGATTTCGTTTTAGTATGCAGTCGCACAAGTAAAACTGAAGATTTTAATTCTTTAATTTCTTCTCTTGCAATATTGATGTATTGAGCGTTTTTTGATTTATTTTCTTTTGAATCATTGACTGTTTGTTGTGCATAAGTTTTAACTGTTGCAAAAAATATCAGCGCAAGAGCACAGTTGAAAACCAGCCAGTATTTTATATTGTTTTTAATCATAAATTTATTGTTCAAGTTGAATAAATCTAATTCGTTTGTCATTTTTTAATTCCGTTGGAATATTTTTATTATCGTTTAAGTAAATTGTATAGCCCTGTTCTATCAGCTTGTTCAAACGTTTAGTGTCTGGAATTTCAGAATAAACAGTAAGATTAGTATAAAACATTGCCTCTATAGGGTAGCTAAAATTGAATAATATTGAATTTTCAGGAATTTCAGTTTTATTCATAGCTTTGAGTGTTTTTACCCATTCTGGATTTCTATTCTCGTTTGCAAACGGTTTTATTCTCTCAAAGCTATATCTTAATGGCAATAAAATTATAAGTACAAGAATAAGATACTTAAGGAATTTGTTAAATCCATTTATCTTGGCATCTCTAACGCTAGCCCAAAACCATGCAGTAACAATAAAAAGGGCAGGAGCGATGAATAAAATATAGGCTTGCATTTTTGTTTTTGCAATAGAGAAAAATATCAAAGGAATAAAAATCCAAACAACAAGTGATAGTATCTTTAAATCGCGATAATTTTTAACTAGATAAACTATCATAAAAATCAATGCTAGATAAATTAGTTCCCCATAATTTGCTCCCATTCTTGCAACGAAAAAGTAAAATGGGCCGGTCTGGTTGTCGAGAACTTCAGTAATGTGCATTAAGTTGAAACTTGATGTATATGCTGCTTCGATTGGGAAAGCATGGAATATGTAAATTTGCCAAGGTAGAAATATTGCAATAGAAGTTGCTAATAAAACTGTGAAATTGATTAAAATTTGCTTAGTTTTAAATTTGTCTGAATCGTAAACCAGTAATATCCATATAGGTAAAACAATAAAAGCTGGTAACCATTTGGTTAGAACTGCCAAACCAATTAATAAACCTGTACTGAAATTATAAATTTTTAGCTCAGTTTGGACGAACTTAATCGTGAAATAAATTGCAGTGAGAATAAGCACCATAAAAAACACATCGTAATGATCAGTTGCAACTCGTCCTCCAGTAAGTTCTAGAATTAAACCGTTAATTGCAAACAGAAAAGCCGCTAACCAAGCAATCGTTCGTCGATTTTTATCTAAAAAGAAAAACATGCAAATTTGATAAAGTAGTAAAATCCCTAGGGTTGAAAGTAATATTGATGGAAATCTAACTGCAAATTCATTATTGCCAAATATCGAAATACTTGTTGCCATTGCCCATAATGGTAATGGTTGTTTGTGTAGCCAAATATGGTTTGATGACCAATCTTTATAATTCACATTGTGTACTGGATTGTTGTATAATGTGGGAGTTAATGGATGTTCAATTATGTTTTTTGCAACTAAAGCATGGAATTTCTCATCATGTGGGTGAAGATATGCGTCAGAAGAAATTACCAATCGAAGAATAAATCCTCCTAGTATTAATAATGATAAAGAAATTTTGTACTTAAACTTGAAATGAAGAAATGAAGAAACTCCAATAGCGATAAATCCAATTGCCAAAGCAACTATTGAAAGAGCATAGTTATTTGCAAATATCTCCATTAACTATTTGTTTTTTTTTACAAACAAAATAAAATCGCGAATAATATAATACGATAATCCTGGAAAGACAATGAATATAAGTGGATTTGAATCCCATGCAGCTGCAACATCGAAACTTAGTAAATGAATAAAAGCTCTGGTTAAACCACAACCCGGACATCTTATGTCAAACAGCGTATGCCAAATACATGGAATAAGAATGTCTACTTCAGCAAAAAGATAAAGTATTAACCCAATAAAGTAATAACCGGCTATACCGGCTATTACAATGTTTTTTCTTATGTAAAGAAGAAGTATTTTTTTAGAAAATATCTTTTCCTTTGAGTGGTCGTCCTTCTGCATCTGTAAATTTGCCTGAAGCAATACTAATGAGGTCAATTAATGTCCAAATGCCACAACCACCCCAAGTTAGAAGTTGTATAATTCCAATGCCGATATGACCAGTATAAAATCTATGAATACCATGAACTTGAACAAAGTATGGTAATATACAAAGTATTAATGCTGTAGTTTTATCTTTTTCTGGAGATTTAGGTGCTTCTGGATTCGGATTAATTGGTTGTTGGTTTACAACAGGTTGCTCTATAATAATTGGATTTGGATTTTGATTTGCTCCACAAACAGGACAATACATTACTTCGTTTTCCAATTGTGCTCCACAAGTAATACAATTTTTCATGTGATAATTTTTATGATTTTAATAATAATTTCAAAAAAAGAGGGCCTGAAAGCCCTATCTTTTTTTAATCTCCTTGTCTGATTAGCTTTCCAATGGTCTGCCGTCAGCCATAGGCATTTTGTCTGTGAAGATCATGATTAGATCATAAATCTGCCAAATTCCGCATCCACCAAAAGTGATAAGCATAATCCACCAGTTGCTGTATCCCATCATTAATCTGTGTATTCCCAAAGTTCCTGCGAACCAACAAATTAAAACCATCATCATTTTCTTTTGAACGGGTTTTAGTTCTTCTGCCATAGTTGTAATAGTTTAATATTTTTGCCTACTCTAAAGTTTTCAGCTTCCCTCTTAAATAACTTGTGGTAAAAATAGTGAAAATTTATTTTTTAACAACAAAAGATTTATAAAAAAAGTAAAATAAATGTTGAAAACTACTTAATGTTTTCAAATATTCATTGTATTTGATTGATAATCAGTGCTTTGCCTTTTGTACTTATGTTGATTATTAGTTGACAAGAAATTTTAAAATAGAAGTTTTTTCTTGCGAAAATGTAATTTTAATAAAATAAATCCCCGCTGCAAGTTTACTTATGTCGATTTTAGTTTCATCACTAATGATTTTGCCTGCTAATGTTTTTTTGCCAAACAAATCATAAATCGTATAATTAACTTCGTATGTAACCTCTGAATCAGATTTTATTACTAATTCTTCGACTGCTGGGATTGGAAATATTGTAAAACTAAAGTTGCCCGTAGAAATTGGAGTTGTGTCTTCTGGAATGTCTTTAATCAGCAAGGTTAAAAAAACAGTTGAATCACAACCAAATGAACTGCTTAATTCTATATTATAATTATATGTACCTGCTGTTCCATTAGCTGCAATATTGAATCCGTTTAAAGTGTATTCCAATCCTACAAATGTGCTGTCGTTAATATAGGTCGAAAACACAGTATTGATAGTAAGATCTAAAATTACCAAACTATCGCATCCGTTTTGAGCTGTATAGGTTAAGGTGTCTAAACCTGCAATGTTAGTATTGAATCCATTTTCAATGTAATATCCGCCTTCACAAATTGCTGCAAAAATCTCTGACTGGTAAAAACTGCCCACTGTGAGATTTAAAGACACAACTGAGTCACATCCATTGATACTTGTTAAAGTAGTCTCGTAATACCCAGGATCAGTTAAAATATCTCCATGGAAGTTGTATTCGCCATCTCCACATATCATTATGTCAATAGTTTCTGTATTGTATGCTTGGTGTACTGTGAGACTCAAATTAACTATGCTGTCACAAGTTGTAGATTCATATAAAATAATTTGATGGTTAAATGTGCCTACAAGATTTTGCGCAGGAAGTGAAAAACCGTGTTCATTATAAGGCTCACCAAAACAAATTTCATCGCTTATGTTTTCATAGTTTGAATAGCTGAAATAAACATGGTATGTGTCGCTAGAATTTCCAGATGTAACAATAATAGTTGCTGGAGAGCTTCCAGTAGCTTGAGTAGTGCTTAATGTTGCATTTGTACTTTGAGCTGTGGCAGAAACACTTGATGACGTTCCACATTGTGCGTCAATATAGTAATCATGAACAGAGGGGCTAAAACCTGATATTGTTGTTCCATTGACTTTTAAATCAGATAGTTTGCTGTTGTAAACTAGTTCAACGTCATCAATATAAAGTACATCAGATGTTGAACCAACTCCAGATTCTGAGTTGGTAGAGAATGTTATTAATATGTATGCTTCTACACTTGCAGGATGGTTATAGTCAAATGGTACACTATAATAAACCCAGCCTTGATTTCCTCGAGTGAAAAATTTTGTAGCTTTTGCAACACAATGAGACTCTGCATTTGAATCAGAACCATCAGGGTCTCTGTATGCATAATTGTCGTGTATTACTGCTGATAATTTTGCAGTTTGAGTTGTAGATGGACAGACGAATTTTGCCCAAAATCTTATTGAATCTGGCTTTGCATTAATATTTTGTTTGAAATTAGCATCTCCCGTTCTCGTTATATCATAATTTTGATTACTGGAGGCAGTTGTGCTTCCAATTCTTATTTGGCCAGTGGTAATGGTTCCGTTTGCAATAATGCCCAAAGCAGATGTTGCAAATAATTTACAACTATAAGTACCTATTGACCCAGGTCTCTTATCTGTCGATTTTTCATGTCTAGTAGCTGTGGCTGTCCCACATCCAAGGGATGCTGGAAATGATAAATCGCAGGCGGCAGAAGGAAATCCATTCCAATTCGTAGGTTCGTCGTTAGCTCCTGTTCCGTCCCAAATTTCAAATCCTCCATTTGGAAGCTGGTAAACTTGCGAAAATAAAGCAACATTAATTAATAAGCTTATTCCTATAAGTAGTATCTTTCTTTTCATGGCGGAAAATTTTTATTTCAGAATGTAAAAATAATTAAAAATTTATTTGATAATTATTTTTGAGCTACTTTTTACTCACATTACATTGTGAATTGCAAAAATTTAGCTCAAAATATATCCAAATCAGACATAATGACATGTGTGGATGGTAAAAAGTAGACAATATGACATGTAAAGTTGATGTTTTTAACAAAAATGTCATAAAAATTCAAAAGGCATATCATTTGACTAAAAGTAATCGTAAATAAAAAAGCTAATCACAAGCCTCTGTCTTGTCTTTGGTCTTTTAAAAAATAAAAATATTAATTAAATAATGGAGGATAAAATTATGTTAGTAAGAAGAAGCGCAAATGGTTACTTACCATCAGTATTCGACGCATTTTTAAACAATGCAAACATTGCAGAGAATACAGTTGCATTTACACGTCCAGATTTTAATGTGTTTGAGACAGAATTAGAATTTGTTGTAGAGGCTGCTGTTCCAGGATTAGAGAAAAAGGATTTTAGTATTGAAGTTAAAGACAATATTCTCGAAATATCTAGTCAAAGGGAAGAATTGGAAGAAAAGAAAGATCTCAAGTATTATTACAAAGGGTTCTGCTATGGAAGTTTTAAAAAATCATACAGCTTGCCAGAAAACGTTGACAAAGAAAAAATTGAAGCAAGTTACGAAAACGGAATTCTAAAAGTTATGATACCAAAGGATAATGAAGCAAAGATTTTAAAACAGATTAAAATTTCGTAATTTTTTCATGACGAAAAACTAGCGGAGAGGCAATTGTCTCTCCGTTTTTTTGATTAATAAAAAGTTGTATATTTGCAATATTAATAGTGTTTAATTGGTCATGATTTAAAGAGACTTTTTATTCATGCAAAAACTATAAAATGTCAAAATACAAAATTACAATGAAAACAAAAGATGAAATAGTACAAAATTGGTTACCACGATACACCGGAAAGCCTTTAGATAGTTTTGGAGAATACATTTTATTAACCAACTTTCAACTATATGTTGAATTATTTGCTGAATGGAATAAGGTTCCTATTGAAGGAATGGAAAAAAACATGGCCAGTGCCACTTCTGGGAACATAACTATTATTAACTTTGGAATGGGTAGTCCGAATGCTGCAACTATTGTTGATTTATTGAGTGCTATATCTCCAAAAGCAATTTTGTTTTTAGGAAAATGTGGTGGGCTAAAAGCAAAAAATAAATTAGGCGATTTAATTTTGCCTATTGCTGCAATAAGAAGTGAGGGTACTTCAAATGACTATTTACCTCCAGAAGTGCCTGCTCTTCCAGCTTTTCAATTGCAGAGAGCTGTTTCTACATCTGCCCGAGACTATGGTCGTGATTATTGGACTGGAACTGTACTTACAACAAACAAACGAGTTTGGGAATATGACGACCGTTTTAAAAAATACCTACGTAAAACTCGTGCAATGGCAATTGATATGGAAACTGCAACCATTTTTATTGTTGGTTTTGACAATGGAATTCCTTGTGGTGCATTATTGTTAGTTAGTGACCAACCAATGATTTCTACTGGAGTAAAAACTGATGCTAGTGACAAACAAGTTACTGCACAATATGTAGAAGACCATATTAAAATTGGTATTGAATCTTTGAGATTGATAGAACGTGGAGGTTCATCTGTAAAACATTTGCAGTTCTAAAACTTATAATATGTAAAATAAAAAAGACAGCTTTTGGCTGTCTTTTTTTATGCTATTTTTTAATTTATTCAATTGTTGTAAAATGCTTGATAAATTGAAATCTTTCGTAAACCTGAGGATCTGCAACGTTTGCATAAGATAGTTTCGCTCTAAACTCAGCTACAGACTTGTAAGAATTTTCTTTCATCCAATTACTTATCTCAGAATTGATATTTCCAATTTCTTTTACTCCTTTTTTGTAAAGTACAGAACATAGCTGAACAGTTGTTGCTCCAGCCAGAATTTGCTGTATTGCGCCATCGGCAGTGTGAATTCCAGTAGATGCAGATATTTCAATTTCTGGCATAAGACCTTTAATAATTGCCACCCAGCGTAAGGATTGTTTTACATCATTTTCATAACTTAAAACGGCAGATGAAGTCATTTCTTGCTTTTTTATGTCAATTACTGGCTCAAAAAATCTATTAAATAATACAAACGTATTTATACCTCTAAAGGTCATTTGTTTAATAAAATATGGAAGACTTGTAAAGTTTTTGCCAATTTTAATAGCAATAGGTAGTTTTGTATTAGATTTTACTTGCTCAACGATATTGTAATATTTTTCTTCAATAACACTTGGTGCTTGATCTGGATTAAATGGGAAAATATTCATGTTTAATTCCAGAGCATCTGCACCAGCTTTTTCTATTTCTTTTGCAAAACCACCCCATTCCATATCTGTTGAGCAGTTAATACTTGCAATTATCGGAATAGAAACAGTACTTTTTGCTAATTTAATTAATTCGAGATATTCATTTAAAGAATTATGTCTCGAATAATTTTTAATATAGTCAATTGCTTCGGGGTAATCAATGCTGTCAACAATAGCTTTATTACTCTCAAATGTAATTTGTTCTTCAAATAATGATTTTAAAACTATAGCCCCTGCGCCTTTTTCTTCAGCAATTTTAAGGTTTTCTGGTTTTTTGCTTAAGCCTGAACTGCTTACAATAACAGGGCTTTTTAATTCTAATCCGAGGTAATTGGTTTTAAGATTTTCCATAACTGCCTAATTAATATTTGCTTACAAAGTTAAATTATTTTTTATATTTATTATAATATGTCATCGCTTCTGGAAGAACTTTTTTCATGTTTGCAATTCTTTTTGCATCGGAAGGGTGTGTGCTAAGAAATTCAGGTGGTTTTGTTCCTCCCATTTCAGCCATTCTTGTCCAAAAAGCAATTGCTTCTTCGGGATTGTATCCTGCCATTGCCATAAATATTAGACCAAGTCTGTCGGCTTCGTACTCGTGCTTGCGAGAATAGGGAAGGAGTATGCCAACTTGCGCTCCAACTGAAAAAACATTTAAAAAAATACTTTGAGTTTCGGCGGGTTTTGCTTTAATAAACTCGGAAAGAGCAGTTTGTCCAGCAACTGCAAGTAGTTGTTGTGTCATTCTTTCGTTGCCATGACGTGCAACTGCATGTGCAATTTCATGCCCCATTACTACTGCCATGCCATCTGCATTTTTTGTATATGGTAATATGCCTGAATAAAAACAAATTTTTCCGCCTGGCATACACCATGCATTTGGAACTGATGATTCTACCAATGCATATTCCCAATCAAAATCTTTTAATCTATTTTCAAGTCCGTTATCTTTTAGATACTGTTCAACTGCTTTAGAAATATCGTTGCCAACTTCATTTAGCATTTGTGAGTTTTTTGCATCTTTGGAAAGTGGCATTGTATCCAAAAATCCACGGTAGTTTGTTACGCCCATACTTACAAGTTGAGATTCTGGTAAGAGTGTTAGCTGTTTACGTCCAATAATTGGAATAGTTGAACAATAACTAAAGAAAAGCAGGAATACCAAAGTAATAGGAATTATGCTTTTTGTAATAATTTTTTTATGCTTCATTTTTCTCTCTTTTTAATTTACAATAATAACCAATTTTATATAAATCGAACAAGTATAAATTTGGATTAGATGAGATTAACAAATGTTTTTTTATAATGTTCTTGAAAATGTTGAAAAATAATTCTGGCAACCACGATAAAAATACTTTTTTAAATATTTTGTAGCTCTTGATAATTCTTATGTCTGAAGTAAATGTCTTGTCGATATGTTTATTATTCTCGATAATGATAAGATTCTTGATTCCTTGTTCTGTTTTCTCAAGGAAAACTGCATTTTCTTCAATTCCTAAATGAACAACAGGATTGTCAATATGGTGAATTATATAAGAATTTGTCTTTAATTCAAAACCAAATAAACTATCTTCATGACCGTATCCCCTTAGAAATTCCTGAAACCTAACTTTTTGAAAAATCTCAGATGATATTAAAAAATTATTCGTTGCAAAAGCAGTATTTGGATTTTTATTTCGCTGTGCAGCAGATGTCATCTCACGCTTTGTGCCGTATTTATATCGTAATTCTATATTTTTTGATTTTTGTTCAGGTAGATACAATGTTCCTCCACATACAATATCTTTATCAAAATTATCTTGATATTTTTTTATGTATTCATTGTCTAGAATTGCAGAATCGCAATCAATAAACAATAGCTTGCCAAGTTTTGCATTGTCTGCTAGATAATTTCGTGCATAGCTGCGCCCCTTGTTTGCAGCAGATATTAAATGTATAACATTTGAATGTTGTGTAATTTTTGAGTTGATCTCTATGTGCTTTTTATCTGAGCCGTCTTCAAAAACAAAAATGCTGAAATCTATTCGAGCTTCAGCACATTGTTGGTGTAGTGAATCAACTAGTTTGTTTACGTCGTAATTTAAGACAGGGATACAAATGTTTAGCATGAAAAACTGCAATTTTATTTAGTTGCTTTTTCTTCTAGATCAACTTTTTTAAGGTCTGCATTAAGTTCTTCAAGTTGTTTTTCAAGCTCTTTGTCAAGGTCTTCGTCCCACTCAAGACCTTCATATTCTTTGTAAAATATTTTAATTAATTTATCAGTAACAACAGAAACTCTTTTGTCAGTTTTTTCTGCCCATTGGTCAAATTTATCCGGACATTCTACAGAAAATTTCTCAGCTTGTTTATCGTATTTATTCATGAAATCTTCGAATAATTCAAGATCATTTTTAGCCTTAGCATCGCCTTCATAAGCAAGGTCGACGGTTACCAAGTAAACATCAATTATCTCATCGCCGGCAGCAAGAAATTCGTCACAATCTGCAAAGGTTTTATTGTCAAACTTTTTCGTTAGTTCATCAAGATTTTTTGCTGGTTTCTCTACTTTCTTTTCTTCAGGTTTATTTCCACCACACGATAATACAACAACAGCCAAAATGCTGAGAATAAGTATGATATTAAGTTTTTTCATAATAATTACTTTATAATTTTTAACAAAAATAATAAAATTACACATCGATAACGTAAATGTTTTAATTTTATTCTAATCATTGGCAGAACAAAAAAAGCGATTGTTTCCAACCGCTTATAGATATTATGTGTTTTTAATTTTAATTATCCTCCTGTGGTTCTCATTCCATAAGTAAAGAACAAGCCTTTTGGGGTAATGCTCAATACTGGAATAGGTGATGTATTCAACATTTGATAAGCATAGGAACCCAGCAAGAAATTAGAGAAAGATGTTGTTTGCTCTGTCATTACTGCAATAAGGTCTGCATCAATTGTCTTAGCATATTCGATTGTGGAGTCAGAAATATTATCGCCAACAAGTAAGCTAGATTGATATCTAATTCCCTGCTCATCGAAAAATTTCTTTACTTGTGAAGCATACATTTTTAGTTTATTATGAACGCCTTCACTTGTCGACCCAGTAACTTTTATAATATGCACTTCAGAATCAAATGCTTTTGCAATTCTAGCAACGAAAGGTACTTTCTCGCGAGTTTCTTTTGTAATATCTAGTGGCATTACAATTTTTTTTACTTCGCCTAAATACTTGTCAGATGTTACTGTAATTACTGGTCTATCTGTTTCCTGAACAATTCTGTATGCATTACTACCAATAATATAATCGGATAATCCAGACTCGCCATTTGTAGAACAAATAATCATTGAATCGTCAAATGCTTCTGCCTGATGTGCAATTTCTTCATGAACTTTTCCAGATTTTATAATGTATGAAAAATCACAGTCTTGATGAAGTTTTGATTTGTACTTAGATAAAATCGATTCAAATTCTTCCAAAGCAGAGTCATACTGATTTTTTAATTCAATATGAAACTTACCAGGCTTAGTACTTTGAACAAATACCATTTGCAAATCTGACTCAAATTTATTGGCAAATAATATGGCCAAATCAAGTCCTTTTAACGATTCTTGCGAAAAATCAATGGGAACAATTATTCTTTTCATTTCAGATAAATTTTATTGACTGCTAAGATAGAGATTTTGTTTTAAATATTTTAATTTTGCATAGAAAAATATTAAAAATTATTAAATGAAAGAATTTTTAGTTATCGGTCTTATGTCTGGCACTTCTGTTGATGGTTTAGATTTAGCATTATGTTCTTTCGTTTTTAACGATAATAAAGTCGATCTGAAGATTATAAAGACTGATGCTGTTGAATATTCGACTCAAATGCGTGAGAATATTTTAAATTTACATAATCTTGATGCTCAAAAACTAAGGAAAGCCGATTCTGACTTTGCAATATTTTGTGCTAATGCCGTTAATAAGTTTAAAATAGATTGTCCTAAAGATATCCTATTAATCGCATCTCACGGTCATACTGTTTTTCACAATCCAGCAGAATCTTATACTTTGCAAATAGGGAGTGGGGAGATAATTGCTAAATTAACAGGAATTCCATGCGTATATGATTTTAGATCTGGCGATATAGCTTTAGGTGGTCAAGGAGCTCCATTGGTACCTATTGGCGACGAATTACTTTTTGGAGATTATAAGGCATGCCTTAATTTGGGCGGTTTCTCAAATATATCTTATAAAAACTCACATGGAGTACGAATTGCTTATGATATTTCTCCTGTAAATATAGTTTTAAATTATTTAGTGCAAAAACTGGGTTTCAAATATGATGATAAAGGTAAAATTGCTGCCTCTGGTAAAATAATCCCTAAGTTGATAAATGAACTCGATGAATTAGATTATTACAAACAAAAAGCTCCAAAATCTTTATCGCGCGAATGGGTTGAAGATAATGTTTGGCCAATTTTAGATAAGTATAATATAGAACCAATTCAAGATATTATTCACAGTTATTCGCTACATTCCGCCAAAATAATTGCTGCCGAATTAAATGATAAGGAAAGTGTTTTGATTACTGGTGGCGGAACTTTAAATGATTTCTTTATTGCTACAATTAAAGAAAATTCTAAAACAAATATTGTTATTCCAAGTACAGAATTAATCAACTTTAAGGAGGCTGTGGTATTTGCTTTTCTTGGTTTACTTAGATATTTAGGTAAAGATAATTGCTTGTCTTCGGTTACTGGAGCGAGGCGTAATTCGTGCTGTGGATCACTTGCAAATCCGTAATATTTACATTTATAACATTTATAAGTTAAAAAAAAGACTAATGCGGTGGTAAAGTCTGATTTTGTTTGCTTAATTTTATTGCCGTAAATACATTTTTAATTATGAAAGATATTCAACAAATACTGACTCAAAATTATATTAGTTTTTATGATAATAAGCCTGATTTTATTAGTAGAATTACACAGGCAGGCTCGGATAGGGTATATTATCGATTTGTTAGTGAAAATGGCTCGGTATTAGGTGTTTACAGTGAAAATATTTCTGAAACAGAAACCTTTTTATATTACACATCTGTTTTTAAAAATCTAGAATTAAATGTACCCGAAGTGTATTATGTCGCAGATAATTTAATGTGCTATTTTATCGAAGATTTCGGAGATGATCTTTTGCTTGGAATTGTCGAAAAAGTAAGTAAAAAAGATGGATTTAATGATTATCTCACAGAACTGTATAAAAAATCGATTAAGGCTTTGATTAATATGCAGATTAGTTCTGCAAGTTATTTGGACTTTTCAAAAGCATATTCAATTAGCGAATTTGATTCTCAATCAATATTATTTGACCTTAATTATTTTAAGTACTATTTTCTTAATTCTTGTGGAATAAATTATGATGAAAAGAAACTCCAAGATGATTTTGAAAGGTTTGCTAAAGAATTGTCGGATGAAGGTTGGAAGTTTTTTATGTTCCGCGATTTTCAGGCACGAAATATAATTATAAAAAATGATGAGCCATATTTTATTGATTATCAGGGTGGGAGAAAGGGAGCTCCCGAATATGATCTAGCTTCGTTGTTATATCAGGCAAAAGCACTTATCCCAGATGAGAAAAAACAGGAATTGTTAAATTACTATTTTGATCAGATTAATACTTATGTAAGCATTGAGAAAACTGAATTCATTAAGCGTTTTTATAGTTTTGTGTATTTAAGGATTTTACAGACTTTAGGTGCTTATGGCTTAAGAGGGTTGATTGAGAAGAAACAACATTTTGTAGAAAGTATCCCATTTGCTTTGCATAATCTTGGCAAATTACTTCAAATTAGACCAGTTTTAGATTCATATACTGAGTTAAGTAAAGTAATGTATGAAATATCGAGCTTAAAGAATTTTGAGAATCAAGTTTTTCCAGAGTTTACAATTTCGGTTTTTAGTTTTAGTTATAAAAAGGGAATTCCTGATGATAATACTGGTAATGGCGGAGGATTTGTTTTCGATTGTCGAGGAATTCATAATCCTGGTCGTTATCCCGAATATAAAACAAAAACAGGACGAGATATTGAGGTAATAGACTTCTTTAAAGCAAGTTCAGATATTGACGATTTTATTGTTAAAGCTATTTATGCTGTAAAACCAACAATAGATAATTATATTGAACGCGGATTTAATTCTCTTATGATTAGCTTTGGATGCACTGGTGGTCAGCACCGAAGTGTATATTGTGCAGAGCAAATGACAAGATTTATTCGCGATAATTATGATGTGCCAGTAAACTTAGTACACAGAGAAATGGGAATTGTGGGATAGATTATAATTAAAATTCGTTACCACAATCTTTGCAGATATTTCCCCAGTTTTCTATACCGTAATTTGTACTTGTAAAAAGAGAGAAAATTATTGCAAGTATTTTTTTTGCTTTATTTTTTCCGAGACCAGTTTTTATTTTTTTTGAGTGACATTTGGGACAGCAGATTTCTGTTTTTACTTCTGGCAATAAAATTACTTTTGCTCTTTCTAGGTCAACATCATTAATCATTATTTGGATACCTCTTCCTATTATTCCATTATAATGAGGTAAAAGTGTTGCGGATATTTCATTAGTAGTAAAACAGTCTATTCCTTCGTTTTTGAGTTTTCCAATAATTAATTGAGCTTCAAAAGAACTACTACATGTTGTTAGGGTAATAACTTCCATATAGAACTCTATTTTTCAGGGTTAAATGTTTTTGCAACTTTCCTAAATAGCGAAAGATTTTCTTCAAATTTACCATAGGTTATACCAGTAATCACATAATAGTCAAGATTGTTGAAAAGAATGGTTTGATAAATCATTTCTTGTTTGTATAACTCTTTGTTTTTACCCATCGAGTATATTTCGTATCCAGATAAATTTCCAATTTTAATTACTTTTGGTTCTCTTTTTATGTCTTTTACCCAGTCTAGAGGGTATAATTCAAAAAGTTGAAGGCTTAGTTTCTTTTTATCTTCTTCGCTTACGGCATTTTTTAATGTAGATTTGCGAATTGTCATAGCAGTTTTTTCAGTTGTTTTCGATGGAACATTTCCATCATCGGTATATGTTAATGAGCTAAGCATTAAATTTGCTTTTTTTAGTATTGTACCACTAACATTAACAGAAAAATCGAATCTGTCTGTAATATCTGATTTCTGATTAGGATTGTATATAACGCTCAGCAAAGATGCTTTAACTTCTCCTAAGTGTTTTTCAGAAGATGTTGTTAGCATTGATGCGCTAATTAAATAGGTTCTGTAGATATCCCCAATTATCAACATTTGTCTGAAATATGTTTTACCATAAGCAACTTGCTTACCTTCGATTAGCATAGCATCAAACCCATTAATCCTGTAAAATGTTTCTTTTTCGGTAACAACTCCAGATTTTAAAAGGTATTTCTTGTCAAATCCAATAAAATTTCTGTTTACGTCTCCCGGTATTTCTGTAACAACAATGCTGCTACCAGCGAGTTCATGATTAAATCCAGTAAATGTTGTGCTCTTTACAAATCCTCTGGGCGGAATAATTGTTAATTTTGTTCCAGTAACATCTGAATAATTGGCATTAAGATTGTTTGTTATTGTAATAGCTTTTGAATTTATTCCTTGCGAGAAACTTATTGATGGCAATAAAAAGAATAAACAAATTGTTATAATGTTTTTCATAAAGAAATTTTTCATAAAGTTAAATAATATGTTTTACTTAGTAAAATAAAATTTTAAATGTTTGCAATACTCATGCCATACAAAAGACAGGTTTTTATTGTTTTAGTTGCTTTACTTATTAATAGTGGAGGATTATTCGCAATAAATCGTGATAGTATAGACTACTCCGACAGAGTTTATGAAAAGAATATTAAAACTGTACGATTGCATCCTGCTGATTGGGAATCTGGATATCCTGTTATAAACATGTATAGCGACAATGTCCTTTTACTAAATTTTGATCAGATTGAATCTAGTCCAGAGGATTATTACTACACAATTATACATTGCAGTTATGATTGGAAACCATCTCCATTAATGTATTTTGAATATGCCGATGGATTTGAAGAGAATGAGTTATTAGATTATGAGGATTCTCAAAGTACTTTTGTTCAATATACTCATTACACGCTCGAAATTCCAAACAGAGATGTAAAACTTAGTAAATCGGGAAATTACCTTGTTGTGGTTTACTTAAAAACTGATAGTGGAGATAAAATTGTATTAACACGCCGATTTATGCTTTACGACCCTATTGCAGAGGTTACTGGTCGTGTTAATCCTGGAGTACAAAAAGATTATCGTAATAATTTTCAAAAATTAGATTTTCGGGTTGCAAAAAATGGTCTCGATTTGTACGATCCATTAGCGCAATTAAAGCCTGTAGTTCTTCAAAATTATGAATGGAATACTGCAATAAGTGATTTTCCATTTAGTTTTACAGATAACGAAAGTGTTGTTTACGAATGGGATGATAAAATATTGTTTAATGCATCGAATGAATTTCGTTATTTTAATTTTAATAATCTGCAACTAAATTCTGAAAGGGTAGAGCAAACAGAATTTAAAAAACCATATTACTACATAACTTTGATGAAAGATAAACCAGAAATGTTTTCACCTTATCGTAGCGTTAAGGATATAAATGGTAGCTATATTGTACGAACAAATCGTTTTGCAAATAATGATTTCCCTGAAATACAGTCAGAGTATGCAATTGTTAAGTTTAGCCTTGAGTACAATGTGCCACTTGGCAGCACAGATATTTATGTTTACGGTGATCTTACTGGTTATGAGCTTAATGAAAATAGTAAATTGCTTTATAATCTTGAAACTAGGTGTTATGAAAAGCTGTTGTTTTTAAAACAAGGCTATTATAATTATAGATATTTATTAGTAGACAATGATAAATCTAAAAAGCCGGATCAAAGCTTTTTTGAAGGTAGTCACCAGCAAACATTAAATGATTATTTGCTTTTATTATATTATAGAGAACCTGGAACTTCTTATGATAGATTAGTAAACTTTACAGTATTTAATTCTGCAAATAATTAGTATTCTCTAAAAACTACATTTAACTTTAGTATTGATAATATTTGCTAGTTTTGCAAAATTGTATAATTTGACAAATAATTATATTTTTCGAAATAATGCAATAGTCGAATTTAAGTAAGTTAATGTAGTAATAATTATTTTATCTAGTTTGAATTTGAAAGGAAAAATTACTGTTAAAAGTTTGGACTATGCATGTTTTTTTGCTGATTCTAGTTTCTATTGTTTGGGGTTCAACATTCC
>JBBQCZ010000029.1:0-30580 GCA_038319215.1 Bacteroidales bacterium
TTATCATCATCCTGATTAGCACCAACAACAGCTACATCGCCATAAATGGAAACAGAATAACCAAAATAATCATCTGCAGCAGCATCAGAAGCTGTTAACTTAGCAGTTTGATCCCAGCCCGAACCGTTGTAATGATAAATATAAGCACAACCAGAATTAGAAGCTGTAATATCATCCTGATATGCACCAACTATTGCATAATCTCCATCGATATCAACAGAGTAGCCATAATAATCACCACCAGCATTTCCACCAGCAAGCAATTTCTGAATTTCTCCTGTAGGCTGTGCATAAATAATCATTACACCAAACAGGAATCCAATAATAAAAAGTAAAGTCTTTCTCATTTTAATTAGTTTTAGTATTATTCTTATAATTCAATAGCGGTAACTTTTCGAATTTGCAAGAATATCTTAAAACCAAAAATATTCTTATAATGGTTTTATTAATATTAATAATGGTAAGACTGTCAATAATAATGGTGAAATAGATTATTTGTAAGGTGAAAAATAAATCAATTATCAAGAATATGAAATCATTTTTTTGTATCTTTACAAATATTAAAATGAAAATCATAAATATACTAAAATGAAAAAACTATTTTATTTACTAATAATACCAATAATCATGAGTTGCAATCCATCAACAAAAAACATTGCTTCGATTAAGAATCTTGATTCTGAAAAGTTTTTGGGCAAATGGTACGAAATTGCTCGCCTCGACCACAGTTTTGAACGCGGCTTAGATTATGTTACTGCAACATATTCTTTAAAGGAAGATGGCAAAATTAAGGTTACCAATGCCGGTGTAAAACAAGATGGAACAGCAAGCGAGGCAATTGGCAAAGCATACGTTAAAAAGACAGACGATAATGCGGGCGAATTAAAAGTTAGTTTTTTCTGGATTTTTTACGCAAAATATAGAATAATTTACCTCGACAAGGATTACCAAACAGCAATAATTACAAGCGGAACAATGAACTATTTGTGGGTATTGTCGCGCAAACCGGTTTTAGATGAGTCTGAAATGAAATTTGTAATCGAATTTTGCAAAGACAAAGGTTTCGAAACAGATAAACTGATCTTTCCAAAACAGAAGTAGAAAAGAATCATAGAACTTTGCCGTTCTATTTAACCTCCTCCGCGTTTACTGATATGATAAAACAATCGGCATAATTGATAAAATACAAACTCAAATTATGGGCAAATAATTGTCAGTGTTGATATTTATCTGCAAATCAACGATTTAACTTAGGCCACCAAAAAAGACAATCTACTTTTTTAATCTACTTAATTTTCATATTTTTGCAAAAAATAAAACATGGCTGATTCTACAAAAAAGGTCGCTTTTTTCACATTAGGATGCAAGTTAAACTTTGCTGAGACTTCGACTATTTCGCGGTTTTTTCTTGAAAAAAATTTCGATGCTGTAAAATTTTCAGAAAAAGCAGACTTTTATGTAATAAATACATGCTCGGTTACTTCAAACGCAAACAAAAAAAGCAGAAATGCAATTTCACGAGCACTAACACTAAACCCAGAAGCTGTAATTATTGTAACCGGTTGCTATGCTCAGCTAAAACCCGACGAAATAAAAAACATTTATGGTGTGGATTATATTTTTGGAGCCAACAACAAAGAAGAAATAGAAAGAATAATCGACATATCGCGCAAGCAAGAAAACGCAGGTGTGATTACAACCGATCACAAAGAAATGAAAAGCTTCTTTCCAGCCGTTTCAAAAGGAGACAGAACTCGTGCTTTTCTTAAAATTCAGGATGGCTGCGATTATTTTTGTGCATATTGTACAATTCCTTATGCTCGTGGCAGAAGTCGCAATCAAACAATTACCGAAACTGTTGAACAAGCAAAAAGCGTTGCAAAAGAAGGAATTCAGGAAATTATCATTTCTGGTGTAAATGTTGGCGATTTTGGCAAATCAACTGGTGAAAATTTCTTTGATTTACTAAAAGCCCTTGCCGATGTTGAAGGAATTGAAAGAATTCGTATTGGCAGCATTGAACCAAACTTACTTACTGAAGATATCATTACTTTTGTTGCTAATAGCAATAAAATCATGCCTCATTTTCATATCCCTTTACAATCGGGAAGCGACGAAATGCTTAAACTAATTAACAGAAAATACGACACATCATTTTACAGAGCAAAAATTGAAACAATAAAGGAACAAATTCCCAATGCTTTTATTGGAATAGATTTAATTGTTGGTGTTAATGGCGAAACTGATGAACTATTTAAAAAAACCGAGAGCTTTGTAAGTTCACTAGACATCTCGTTTATTCATCATTTTCAATACTCCGAGCGAGAAAACACAAGAGCAGTAAATTTCACACCTAAGGTTAATCCGCAACAAAAGCAGAAAAGAGCGCAGATAATTACAAAAATTTCAGATGATAAGCATAGAGATTTTATGCAGTCACAAATAGGAAAAAACTTTAAAGTTCTTTTTGAGTCGAGTCGAAAAAACAACAAAATGTATGGCTTTACAGAAAATTACATAAAAGTAGAAACTGACTATAACAAATCTCTAATAAACAAGATAGTAGAAGTGAAAATTAGCGGCTTTGCAGAAAATGATTCAATGACAGTTAGCTTAGGATAACAAAAAAGCAACACTAAGCTGAAATTAAAAACAACCAAATGGATTTAAAAAACTTAACCGAACAAGTCTCCCAAATAGCTAAAAGTGCAGGTGAGATTATCCGTCAAAACATTAATAATCGCAACAAACTAGAAATAGAGACCAAAGGACTAAACGACTTCGTTACCCAAATTGACAAAGCCTGCGAATTATTAATAGTTACAGAATTAGAAAAGCTTATTCCCGATGCTGGTTTTATAGCAGAAGAAAATACGTCTGTAAAAGTAGGCGAAACCTTTAACTGGATTGTAGATCCACTAGATGGAACCACGAATTTCATTCATGGATTTTTCCCTTGCGCTGTAAGTATTGGATTAAAACAAAACGAAGAAATAATTCTTGGAGTGGTTTACGAAGTTGGATTTGACGAGTGCTTTTACGCATGGAAAAATGGTGGTGCGTGGCTAAATGGAAAAGAGATAAAAGTATCTGAAAAGTCATTATTTAAAAATGCATTACTTGCTACAGGATTTCCATACCATGAATTTGCACCATTGGAGAAGTATATGAAACTTTTGACGCATCTAACAAAAAATACTCAAGGCATACGAAGACTTGGTTCTGCAGCTACCGACATGGCTTATGTTGCCTGTGGACGTTTCGATGGTTTTTACGAATACGACCTTAAGCCATACGATGTTGCAGCGGGAATAGTAATTGTAAAAGAAGCCGGAGGTGACATTTGTGACTTTAAAGGCGGTAATGATTATCTGTTTGGAAAAGAAATTGTGGCTTCAAATAAAGCTATCTTTTCAGATTTCCGAGCAACTGTTGCTAAATTTATGACACATTAATAAATATTTGAATTTGGAGAGTCATTAATTAAAAAAAACAGCTATATTGCATAAAAATAGATACAAGTATGAAACGTTTAATTTACATTCCAATATTTTTATTTTTGAGTCTGAGTTCATTTGCAAATTTAGAAGTTTATTTCATGTATGCAACATTTAACTCACCAGATGTTCCATATATTGAGACATATCTGAGCACAATTGGTAGCACCGCAGTTTTCGTTCAAAATGAAAATCAAAAATTTCAGGCAGAAATTGAAATAACCATGATTTTTAAACATGGTGAAGAAATTTACACTGTAAACAAATACAATCTTAAAAGTCCAGAAATAAGTGACACGGCAGGTAAAAAACCAAATTTCATTGACTTGCAGCGAGTAAGTTTACCCAATGGAATGTATAACTTCGACATGATAATAAAAGATGTTAATTCGACACAAGAAGCCTACAAGTTTTCAGATATTATTCAAATCGATTATAACAATACTGCAATTCAATTTAGTGGTATTCAATTAATTGAAAGCATTACTCCTACTAATACAGAATCGGCTCTAACAAAAAATGGATATGATTTATTACCATATATTTCGAATTTCTATCCTCAGAACTTTAATAAAATCAGTTTCTACACAGAGATTTATAATGCTGACAAAATAATCACAGGTGAATTCATGGTTAGATATTATATCGAAAATTTTGAAACCTACAAAGAAATTGACACATACAGCAGATTTAAAAAACTTAGTCCATCTTCAATCATTCCAATTATAGGTGAGATGAATATTGAAAATTTACCTTCAGGGAATTACAATCTCGTGATAGAAGTAAAAAATCGCGAAAACATTAGCTTACAAAAAAATAAATTTTTCTTCCAAAGAAGCAATTCAAAAGCAAATGATTTGAATGCACTTAATCAATCGATAAAAAACTTTGACATTTCCACCTCTTTCCGCGGAGCAATGACTAACAGGGATTCGTTGCAGTTATATATTTCGTGCTTGCGACCTATAGCAAATATTGATGAACAAAGATTTATTGATTATCAAGTTAAAGTTGCTAGCGTGGATCAATTGCAGAATTTTTTCATTGAGTTTTGGTTAACCCGCAATAATGTTGATCCAGGAGAATTGTGGCGACAATACAAAGAACAAGTGGACTATGTGGATAAAAATTATAGGACTCCAATAAATAGAGGTTTTGAGACTGCTAGAGGTCGCGTTTATTTGCAATATGGAAATCCAAACGACATTTACGTTTCAGGACATGAGCCAAACTCCTATCCTTATGAAATTTGGCATTATTACAAAGTTGCAAATGAAAACAATAAAAAGTTCATTTTTTACAATCCAAATATTGCTGGGAAAGAATATGAATTATTACATTCTGATTTAACAGGAGAAGTAAAAACACCAAACTGGGAGAGATTATTAAGCAAAAGAAACAACACTCTGTATAATCAGGATTTAAACCAATCTGATGGGGCTTGGGGAAGCAGAGCATTAGAAGAATATAATAAATAAAATGCATCCAGTACTATTAAAAGGCAGTAAAACAAACTATTTCTTTTTCCCAGAAGAAGAATCTACAATATTATCAAGAAATAAATTTGCAACAGTTTATATTGCAGCAGAGGCTACAACAAAGCAAAAGGTAATTTGCAAGCACTTATCTCCTGTTTTTTTTAGTTCACAGGCTGTTCGATTGAAATTTTACATAGAAGCATGTGCCAAATTAAGACATCCTGGAATTGCCAGAACTCTTGATTTTATTGTCGTAGATGCAGATGTGTTTGTAATCCAAGAGTTCGTTTTTGGTTATACCTTAAAAGAACTGATAAACAATAGAGAATATTTAGATTATAGGTATAATTCATTTTTTACAAGAATTATTAGTAAAGTTTTAGAAACTGTAAGTTATATTCACTCAGAAAATCTTTGTCATTGCGATTTAAAGCCATCAAATATAATGATTGTTGACGAAGAAGGAAGTTTGAATTTTAACAATCCTGAGATAAAAATAATTGATCTTGGAAGTATAAAACCATCCTTTCAACCCGACACGCTCGATACAATTGGAAAACCATATAATATTATGTATGCCAGTCCAGAACAGATTTTTGGGTTCGCAGATTTGGTGGGAGAACATTCTGATATTTTTACTCTTGGACTTGTTTTATATGAAGCAATAGCAAAGGAGCCGGCTCTAAAACCAGCAAATCCAATGTTTTTGAAAAGAATGCAATCAGTTGTAAAGCTTGAAAAACATTTTCGCTTCGACGACGAACTTTTTTACATTATTGCCAGAGCCACATTTAAGCCAGAGCTAGAGAAATCATACAAAGAATACAGTGATGATGGACTAAAAATACAAATTATAAAAGCATTAGGAAAAAGATATCAATCAGCAGCTGAATTTAAAACAGATTTGGACGAACTAATTATTTGATTATTTTTACAAAAAATAAATTTTTTAAGATATGACAGACGAAGAAAAAATGATAAGAGATTCCTTTGAGGAAAGGACATGGGCAGAGACCAAATCAAACGATGCATGGAACATTTTTAAAATTATGGGCGAAGTTGTCAGTGGATACGAGCATTTCTCTCAAATAGGACCTTGCGTGTCGATATTTGGTTCAGCTCGTACAAAACCAGACAATCCATATTATAAGATGGCAACTGAAACTGCTTATTTATTAACCGAAAAAGGTTTTGGAATAATGACAGGTGGTGGTCCAGGAATTATGGAAGCAGGAAACAAGGGGGCGAGTGCTGGCGACGGAAAATCTGCCGGAGCTAATATTAAACTTGAATTTGAACAAAACGCTAATAAATATATCGACTCTGACAAACTTGTTACTTTCGATTATTTCTTTGTTCGTAAAGTAATGTTTATGAAATATTCACAAGGATTTGTTGTATTCCCAGGCGGATTCGGCACATTCGACGAATTATTTGAAGCAATAACCCTAATTCAGACTAAAAAAATTGCAAAATTCCCAATTGTACTTCTCGATAAAGCATATTGGTCTGGGCTATTTGTTTGGGTAAAAGAAGTTATGCTCGAAAAAGAAAACAATATTTCAGCAGGTGATTTAGATTTATTCCATATTGTGGACACTGCTGAAGAAGCGGTGAAAATTATTGACGATTTCTATCATAGCTACAAGATGAAACCAAATTTCTAATTATTAAATTTAGAATATAAAAAAGGACTAATTAAAACAATTAGTCCTTTTTTATGGTCATAGGTGCAAAACATTCCTTACAAAAAACAGGCAATAAATTCAAAAATCTATTGCCTATTTTTTTAAAATAAAACTTTGAATTTAAATTGGAAATTCTCTTAAAGATTCGTGAATTCCCTTATGAATTTCATACCAGAAATCGTATGAGGCAGAGTGTTTATTCTTGTCGAATCTCTCAACCCACATATTTAATTCTTCATTATCGGTAACAGATTCCTGTTTTTTCTTTAAAAATGTATAAACATAATCCATATTTCGTTCCGACTCCCAGAATACAGAAGCATTTCTGCTATTAATACGGCTTGCTGCCAAATCAATTGCTTTTAGAAATGATTCTTTATCACCGAATAATTCCTGAACAATGTCCGGCATAATATCTTCAGCCCAAGCACGATGGAAACGACAGATACCAAGATTATCGAGAATGAATTCTTTTTTCATTCTATTTGCACTCATTTGTCCCAATTTTCGAGGGGAGATAAAATCACGACCATAATCATTATAATATTTTCCCATTATTCCCATAGGTGATAATACTCCTGGTGTCCAGTATTGGTTAGGCACCATCCAACCTTGGCGAGCAAATGCAGTATAGACGAATTTATCCATAATATCTTTGGAACGACATTTTGCCCATGTTCTAGCAATTTTACGAGCGCCCAAACGTAAATCTATTTTGGAATTTTCTTTTACAATTTCCTCTAACAACGCCACGCCAATATTTGCATTATGCATAGAATCATTAACAAGATCAAAATTTTCAGGTGAGAATTTAGGTTTATCTTTTATTCCAAGTTCTTCAGGTTTAATAAGATCACAATCCATACAATCCATTAACCAAGCTAAAAATCCGCCAATAGAAATGCCATCAAAGCCAAGACTATCTGCTTTTGCATTTAATTTTTCGGCTGCACGCTGATCGAAAATACCACAAAGTGGCCCCATAGTTTGATACGGCTCATAATCTTTTTTAAACTCGTCGTTCATTTTTTTGCAAACAGCTGCACAAGGTTCGCCGCAGTTTTTAAACTGCTTTGTCATTATAGTTTCTTCATTAAATTGCTTAAGATAATGATCAAGAATAAATTCCTTGTGTAATTTTTTACGTTCTTCTGCTGTCCAGTAAATTGTACGATAATTAAAGGCTGTAGTAAAATCGCCTAAAGTTGCATAGTTTACGCCAAAAGTTCCCCCAGTATTAAAATTTGGATCAAAGCGATATTTTGTTGTAGCTTCTAAGTCTTTAGCCGACAATTTTTTATTATACCGATCTTCAAACCAAGTATCAGCAACTTTGCGATCACGGAAGTCTTCATCCATAAAAGTACCGCCATAAATTATTGCAGCAATTCCATGTTCCATAAGCAATTTGGTTCCAAAACCACCACGACCAGCCCAAGTATCAACAAAAGTTATAACCCCTTTTTTAATTGGCGCAGAACAAATTGCTCCAATATCAGAATACATTGCAGATGGCCCAACAGCCATTACACGAGGTTCTTCTTGATATCTGTCACCAAATTCATCTAAAGCATGCTGCATCATAGCATAAATTCCTTTGCGGCCTTGCGCCCACACGTCTTCTACTTTTACCGGAAGTAATTCGACTTGAATTTCTTCTCCATGAATACGGTTAAGATATAGAACAGAAGGAGTGGTAGCCTTTCCAGTTATTGACAACATATTAATACCAAGGTTGTCGAATACTAAACCCGCGCCGCCCATACTAGAGATATAAAACCCATGCCAACTAGGACTAATTCCCGTAAAAATCAAACGATTGGAACCAGGAAAAATAGATCCTGCAAGTAAGCCAGTACCAATATTTAAGCTATTGTGTTTATATGAGAGATGAAGTCCTAAATCAACTGGGCCCCAAAATTTACCAATATCGTGACGTAAAGTCTTGTAGAAGCCAGAATTGGCATCTATCATTAATGTCTTTAATTGTGATTGTAACATATTGAATGATTATTAATAATACAAAAATAATAAAAATTTGGGGAAAGACATTTACAAATTTCATAATCAACAGTTTAAAAATGATTTTTAAAACGGATTTTTATCAGAATCTATAAAATTTAAAATTCTATTTTGAATTAATTTTATAAATTATTCAATTAATGTAATTTGATTTTGTAATTTTACCTTTAGAAAACAATCCAGTAAACAAGATTTTAAATATGAAGTCATTAATATTTTCAATTATAATAATTTTAGCAAGCATAAGCTTACATGCACAGCAAACCGCCAAGCAAGTACTTGAAATAGAGATAGTTAAAATGTTGCAGTCAGACAGAATTCTGCTCAACCAACAAGAAATTGATTGCAGTGGAGATTGTACGAGTCTAGGTTTATGGAAAAATGATAAACAGAAAAAGAAAACTATTAAGCAAAATCAAGAGCTAAAATCGAAATTACTCAATAAGTTTAATCCACCTTTTTACATTAACGATGGTATAATAACTGATGATCTAAGTTTTAATAACAAATCGATAGGATTAATTGGCAGCTACATAATAAGAGATAACGATCTTTCGGTAATAAACAAAGAAATTACTCCTGCCCTACCAGTTATGTCGAGCGGAAACCAAACAAGCATTCTAAATCCTAAAAATAGTGGAAGTAGTTATGTTCTTAATTATAATTCCACCAATTTATTCGAAGGAAATTTAGATGCCAATGCGTCTGCCGATTTTAGAGAGTATTATCAGTCAAAACTTCAGTTAAACACAAATCTTGCAACCTCCGAAAGAAGTCAAATTTGCATTGGAGCGGGTGTTTTTGACAATCAATTGGCGCTAATATTTGACAATTTAGATCAAATTAGTTCCTCCGAATTTGAACCTGTCTATTATTTGTGGCTCGAGCATAAAAAAGGGACCATTAAACCCGGCGATAAAATAATAAAAGCATTTGAAGGATTATGCTATTTTACTTCTAAAGGAACCGAAAGCACTAGTAATCTTGATGCAAATCTTGCAGGCTCTTCTGCGGGAAACTATCCTTTTGTGAGATATGATGTAAAAACAAGCTCAAATTGGACAAGTTCTAAAAAATTTACTACCCAGCAGAATATTTACAATGTTTACATGTTTAAGCAACCAGAATTAACAAATATTCCAGATGTTAAAGCTATCGTAGGTTGTTGGGACAGATTAAAAGCAAATTCTAAAATAGAATATGTTTCAAACAACATTATTCCTGCTAATTCTCCGCTTTATTTAAAAGTAAAATTTGGACCTGTGCCAAATAGCGAGGCCTTAAGCTCCGTAAAACTTGATGAAAAATTCACTTTAAATTCTATTCCAGCAAATCAGCAGTTTATTAAATCTGTAAAGTTAATTACAGAAGATCCAAAAAGAATAACAAGTGATAATGAGTATTATTATTTTATCATTGAAATTGAAAGAAATGAAAATTTTCTAACTCAAAACTATACTCCATTAAGCAATGTAATATCTGCTCAATTACCATTTAGAATTTATTATAACAATCCGGTGGGTAGTGACACTTTAGATATTATTTATAGTTCTATCGAAGTTCAAACTGAAAGATATCCTACACCTGTTTGCGACTATGTCGTTGAGCCACAAAAAGATGGAATGTGGTATAAATACAAAACCGATGTAAATTTCAACATTTCTAATTATCCGATTACTATTGCCAATTTACCAAAACCGCCAAAAGTTATTGACGTTTTTGGATTGCCAGAATCAATAGAAATGCTTTTCAAAAAATATTTAACAGATGCTACATTTCAACTTAAAGGATTGAATGAGTTCGCCATGACAATAAACATACCTGTGAAAAACAACTTTTTTAATATAAATCAAAGAAGCCACGAAATCGTACTATTATTGGAATTTTATGCAAGCAATGGAACTCTTTACAAAAGAAAATTGCCACTTACGCTAAATGCTCCCGAAGATCTTATCGAAAACAATTCAAATCTTCCTATTCTAATCAAAAACAATGGAGAATTATTGGAATTATTAAATAGAAATGCTCCAATAAATCAATCTCTTACTATTGGTGATATTATCAATAAATACCAAGCTGGCAATAAAAGCATTGATATAGTTAACCTTGTCAAAGACCTTAAGAAGTATGATGTTTTAACAATTTCTGTCTTTGGTTATTACTATGTTCCAATGAAATATATTGATATTACAAAGTTAAGATAAAAAATATCGGTTTTACAAATAATAGCATTCACTTATTTCTCTATTAAATTATCGTTGTGAACAGTTTTAAGCTTTTTATGCTAACAACAAGGAATCTTAATTTTGAGATTTTTAAATCATAAAAAACTAAAAAGACATTTAATTATGAAGAAAGCATTTTTGTTACTAATTGCAACTTTTACATTTGGAGTATTAGCATTTTCGCAAGTAAAGCCTCATGCAATTGGTTTGCGTTTTGGTGGAAACGGTGAAATAAACGGAGCTGAAATTTCTTACCAACATAGTATGGGAGATGCAAACAGACTAGAACTTGATTTAGGATTTGGTGGTAACAGTAAACACAGTCGTATGTTTTTAGCTGGAATTTATCATTGGAATTGGAACATTACTAGCGGATTTAACTGGTATGTTGGACCTGGAGCAAGTGTTGGATTTTACAAATATGACAGCAATGATGGTTATTTAAATGTTGCTCTTGGTGGTCAAATTGGACTTGAGTATGACTTTAATACTTTAGGAGCACCACTTTTATTAAGTCTTGATGCAAGACCAATGTGGGATTTCCTTGGCGACAATGCCGGACTTGGCTAGGGCGCAGCACTAGGAATAAGATATACTTTCTAAAATATTAAAAGCCTTCGAAATGAAGGCTTTTTTTTGCTATTTATTCTGTATTCAAGTCTTATCATATTGCTCTTCAATATTATAAATAGATTTTTGACCATTCTCACAATAGCAGTTCTCAGCATCTATTGGGAATACCTGAATTATTGATTTTAAAGCGGTACAAAGTTTATTATTATTCCTTAATTCCGCAAATTACAAAAAATGTTAAGACAGGTGATTTTTTGTGGAATTTCATCATTTATGGTTGCTATTCCTGGAAGATGCCGTTATTATTTATATAGGTTTTCTTTGCATCATATTTATTGTTAGCTAAAATTTGATTGTCATAATCAAAATCATAATTATGCCATGATTCTAATTGTTTTGTCAGTATTAATGCTTTGATATTAAGTCTTTTAAGTCTAAGATTAATGTTAAAATCATATGATATCTCTGATTCGGAAGTGTAACTTATGTTGTCACAACTTAATTCTTTAATTCCACGTAACACTGTTTCTTGACTTGAAACTCCACTATTTAACATGTTTTTTAGATGTTCGCCAAGATATTGCCAGAAATGTCCTCAATAAAATCATTTCCACTAAGAAACTAATTTGTTAAAATTCTGAAAATATCACTGTATTTAAATCCAAACAACGCTACCCTACTACCAAGCTCATTATCAATGAGTTGACTCATACCGATTTTATTAAAGTTATCATTTACGAAAGATATTCCAGAAAATGGGTTGACTGTGTCGCTGAATTTTTGTACTTTTATTGTCATAAAGTTTTTTTTTGTTTTTTTGTTTTGCATCATTAAAATAAGTTAAAAAAAAAACTCCTTAAAATAAAATTAACCAACAACCATAACAAAATGAGGAAAAGTCAAGTCATTGTTTTATCTTTTTGCTTTATTGCAACAATTATATCTTGTTCTAGCCCTACAGGAGAAAGCAAAGTTAAAGGAATAAATACTAAACACGAAGTTGGCACAGTAGATACCAAACACGAAGTTGGCACAGTAGATACCAAACCCGAAGTTGGCACAGTATATACCAAACCCGAAGTTGACACAGTAGATACGACTAGATATCCCTTAGTAACTGCAATAGATTTTAAAAATACTAAATCAACTATTGTCTATTACAAAATTGAAAATAAAATTTGCACATTTTACATGGATGAATATCCTACAATTGAAACTATGAAAATTGCAGAATTTAAAAATCTGCCCTAAGATATTATTTGGAATAAAGAATCAAGTAATATTCTTTTTGTAACAGATGCTGGAATTTTTTCATGCGATTACAAATCAGAAGCACATACTTTAAATAAGTTAACAGATTCACCTAGTATAAGCGATTTTAACAATTCGCTCGTTGCAACTTGGGTTGACTCAAAAACTGAGAAAATTACGATTGCCTATAAAATTCCTGTTAACGATAATGATGAAAAGCTAAAAGCCAAAATTAAAGAAATTGATAAAAATTTTAAGTTTAATAATTATGCAGAAATAATACGCATTTTTCAATTAACAAACGAAAACAAATGGAAAATAGTAACTGAAAAAGTTATAGAGTTCAATCCTTACGGTGGGACAAAAGCAATGATTTCTGAAAATATAAAAAAATCTTCGAAGTTTTTCACAAGTAAAGATGTTATGAAATCATGTACTTATGTAGGTTGTGAATCTACTGGACTAATTTCAGGTGCTGATGCAAAAAAAATATTAAAAGAAAACACCTTAGATGAAAACGCTGCAATTTCTATTTTCAAATTAAACAATAAAACCAACCTAATCACAACAATCAATTGGGGAGATACGCCACATTTTGTTCCTCCTTTGTATTTGCAAGAAATTGCTAGTGGTAAGCTTATAAAAATAGATTCCATTGCAGATTCAAATAATATAGTAATGAGTTCTCGGAGCATTCAGTTTAGTAAAAATCATTTAATAATTTCGGATGAATACAGCAATGATAATGCATTGGTGTATAACAGAAGTAATATGGAATTAATTAAATCTTACAAAGGATGTTTTATGGTTATAGAAATTGAATGAAACTAATTTGAATTAATTATTTAACTTTCGCATGTTCAATTTATTGCCAGATTCTTTCAGAAAGAGCTAATTGTATTGCTCCAGCATTTGTGCACCCAATAGATGGGTTCCAATGCGCCGAGTTTTAGTAAACTTTATCAACTAAAATCAATTAAAAAAACTATCAACCAAAATATATTCGAAAACAATAATTAAAAAAATATTATCTTGCATCAAATAACTTTTAAAACCATGAGAAATAAAACGATTTATTTGGGGATATTTATTGTTTTGATACTTACATCGTGCACAGAAACAACCAATAACGCAGAAACAAAAAAAACCTCCACTATCAGCGAAAAAGTAGATACTTTAAAAGTTTTAAGCACAGATTCAACTAAACTTAAATCATCAAATGATACTATAAAAAATGACATCGCAAAGGCGCAACCAGTAAAAGCAGAGAAAAAGGATGTGTTTAAAATCTACAAAAACGGTGTAAGACAGAATCTAGTAATAGCATACAATGATAGTCCACAAACAGCAAGCGAAGATTGGGTTTTTTATTCAAATGATTTACACATTTATTTCAACGAAACTCATCCTGTTGAGAATTTAATGTATTTCAGTTGTCGTCCACAAGGAATTTCTGCCCAAGACATGCGAAATCTTGCAAAAGAATTAGGATTTGAAGAAACATATATTGGTTATTATATGATAAGTGAAAACGAAAAAGGATTTACACGTCATCAACCAGCCACATATGTAATTAAGGATATTTACAGTTTTTTTGGTATTGAGAAACCTGTCGAAGAACAACCGACTGAATTCTGAGAATTCTAATATAGAAGTTCCCTATTTCAAACAACACTTTTTATATTTCTTTCCGCTACCGCAAGGACAAGGGTCGTTCCTACCTATTTTTGGTTCTGATTTTAAAGGCATATACAAATTATTTGAATCCTCTAAACCCGAAAAATATGAATCTTCATCAGTGTAGCCCGACCAAGTGCTTGTAATTTCGATATATCGAAGATATGCAGACAGAATCTCCCGTTTATATTCAATTTTTTCGGGTCTTTTGAAAGCTTTTTCGACTGCAGAGTATGTTCCACATGTTCCAACTGCAACAATTCCTTTTTCAAATAATGGTATTATATCATCTAATAGCTCTTTACCTTCAATTTCAATAAGACAACAAACCAACAAACCAATTAGTTCGCTATCAATAACATTATCTTCAAATTTACTTTCCAAAAAGAATACTATTACTTCTTTAAACCAATTTAAAACTTCGCCACGTCTCTCTGGCTGGTGTAATGCGAGTTGCACCATCATATCTTGAAAAACTGTTTTAGAGTAAGTATCTATTCCTGGTCTAAACATAAATTGCTTACATATTTCTAAATTATTTTCAAGAATTTTATAAATAGGTTCCCAAAAACATTCTGTTTTAAAATCAGATAAATACAGGTCTGAATATTCTGGGGATTGACATAAAACATTAAAAATACTATCAATGCTTTCAATTGCCTTAATCTCACCTAATATAAATATTGCATGTACTACAAAACTAAATCTTTCTTCATCCCATTCTTCGTTCTCAGCAATATCTAAAAAATAGCCAAAACGATCAATACTATCCTGCAAAAGAAGTTCGAGATCCTTTAGAAGAGACTCCCGAGGCAAACTTAAAATTGTATTAAATTTATCTTCATCAATGAACAACCCATTTGTATATAGCCAATCTATTTCTTTATGAATAAATATGGGGGCTTTAGTATTTTCCTTTATTTCCTGTTCTTTTGTTTCAACAGAAATCCTTATCTTCTTTTCTTCTAATTTACGCTCAGAAAAAGCCCTCATTCTAGCTTGGTATAAATAATTATTGGCAATGATCATATCTGGAGAATTCGCGCCTATTTTTTCCATTACTTCAACCCTAATTTCAGCTTGTTCTAAATCACCAATTGCAGCAAAATAAGACACTGCCGTTTTCATAAAGGTAATTACTTCATTAATATGAAACACCTCTCTATTTGGGTACAAAGCTTTTAACTCCATTGTTTCTCCCATCACCTCAGGCATTTTATGATATTCCTCTTTATTATAATATTCATGTGCCATATTTAATTTTCCAAACAAATAATCGGGATGTTCTGCTACAATCCAATGATTTGTTTCGTACATTTTATCATAATCTTCTAAATGACCATATAAAACTGATAAATAGTTTTTAAAATGTGGGGTATTGGGATATTTCTCAATTACTTCAAGGAATTTTGCAATAGAAGATCTTTTACCTGCTAATGCCAATTTGTGAAATTGTTCAATTTTTGCTCCTACTTCAGGAGTAATCGCATTTATTTCGTCCAAAATTCTTGGGTCAGAACTAATTTTATAACCTAAAACTTCAATATCTTTCATAAGAATTCTATTTATTTTAATTCGCTAAACTTGTAAAACAATTGACTTAAATGTAATAGATACAAAACTAATAATTTTGTAAATACACAAAAGCTCACACTCATTTTTTTGTGAAAAAATTATAAATCCTTAATTATTCTTTGTGAAATATGAGAAAAATAGTGAGGATTTAGGACTCTCATTTATCATTTCTTGCAAACCTGATTAATATTTAATCCAGTTGAAATTCCGATATAATAATCATCAAAATTTAATGAACTATTATTTCAATAAACGTATTTAACAGTGTGCCAAATTGCAACAAATTCTTCAATTGTAACATTCCCGTCAATAGAAAAATCGATATCACCACTATAACTTGAATTTCCATCGTAAACTTTACCACTTCTGATGGTTGCAATAACATCGCCACTGTATGTCGAAGTTCCCTTATATATTTTGCCATCTTTAATGGTCATTACAATATCACCAGAATAAGAAGACCTTCCTTTATAGACTTTACCATCATTAATATTGTATAAAACATCTCCAGAATAGGTTGAATTGCCTTCATATATTTTCGAATCAGAAATATTACAAGTTACATCTCCACTATAGGTTGAATTCTTTTTATAAACTTTATCGTTATTCAAATTGCAAATAACATCTCCGCTATAACTTGAAGTCCCCTTGTAAACTTTTGTTTGTGCCATTATTGAAGTGGATAATAAAATTGCTACTAGTAATATGATTATCTTTTGCATAATTTTGGTTTTGTTTTGTCTTTATATTCCATTTATTTCTTTACAAGTTCTTCCAGAATCTTCTCATATTCAGCAAATCGATGTTCCCTAATTGGTTTAATCATTGGATCAGTTGAAAAATACAAAAGCAAACATGGTTTAATTCCATTGTACTCATCAACATATTCGTATTTTATTAGCTCATTGTCTTTTATTCGCTGCTTTATTTTATTGTGATATGGATACATTTGATAAAAATTTAAAATCAGTTAAAAACTCGGCCTTCGATTACACAAAAATCATACCTTCTCTCACTTGTCATTTCTAAATATTTTTTCGTTGCAAAAACTAAAATTCATTGTCGCATATATATATTTATGGAGTAACACGATTTTGTAGTTTTAGATGTTGAGATTTGTCCAAAGCTAATATCAATCCGACAATGAGAATTTTCTAGTTTTATCAATAATCAGACACCAGTCATTTTTTCTTTTTTTTATGCTAATATCAGTATCGAACACCGAATAATAAGCAGATATTTCACATTTGTTTTTTTCGTTTGAGACAAAACAAAACCAAAACTATTACAAAAACAAAAGATAAAGATAGGACATGGATTGTTATTTTAATATTTACCGGTATTATTGCTGCTGTAGCTTTTTTGATTATTAAATATTTTCCGCGATAAGCAACAAATTTTGTAACTTTGCCGTATATTTGTAAAAAGAAAGGACTTGAATTATGACAACAATAGTAATAGACATAAAAGATAATGCAGAATTAAAGTTATTATCTGAAATGTTAAAGAAAATGCGTATCTCTATAAAGATATTATCTGCTGAAGAAAGGGAAGATTTAGGCTTAATAAAACTAATGAAAGAAACCGACAGAACTAAAAAGGTTAGTAGGTCGAAAGTAATGGAGAAACTAGGTCGCAAATGAAAACAGAATTTTTAGCACGATTTTATAAAGACTTAGATAAACTACCTTCGCAATCAGTGAAAAATGATGTTGCTGATGCAATTGAAAATGTAGAGGCGGCTTTAAAAATCGGACAAATAGATAACGTAAAAAAACTTACTGGTTATTCGTTTTCATATCGCATCCGCATTGGTAATTATCGAATAGGTGTTTTTATTGAGAATGATATAGTAGAATTTGCTAGAGTATTGCACCGCAAAGATATTTATAAATTATTTCCATAATAAATAGTAAAGCCCTGGTCACTCGGGGCTTTTTTTATTGGTTCCACTTTTCCATCCACTTATCGAGAACCGGATTCATAATTGTTGCATAAATCTGAGTCATCTGATTTTTATTTTTCATTTGCCAATTTGGCAAAGACAATATTCAACAACAAAGCCCAACATTTCTGCTGGGCTTTGTGAACTAGGAAGGAGTCGAACCCTCAACCTCTTGATCCGTAGTCAAGTACTCTATCCAATTGAGCTACTAGTCCATTTCGGGCTGCAAAGATAAAACCTTTTTGACATTATACAAAATAAATTTTCAGATTTTTTCACCAAATAGTTCATAGTCTCCCGAACTAATTATTTTAACATTGCAAAAGCTACCTATCTTCAAATCTTCAGGTGTTGATATTATCACTTCGTTATCGACTTCTACCGAATCAAATTCAGTTCTACCAACAAAATAATCCAGTTCTTTGCGATCGATAATTACCTTAAATATTTCCCCTATTCTAGCAGTATTTAACTCTGCTGAAATATCTCGCTGAATATCCATCAAAATCTGAGCACGCTCGTCTTTTACCTCTTGAGGTGTTATATCATCGAAATTAGCTTCTGCACGAGTCCCTTCTTCTTCTGAATATGTAAACACCCCTAATCGGTCAAACTTTTGTTCTTTTACAAACTCAAGCAGCTCCTCAAACTCCGCATCGCCTTCTCCAGGATGACCAACAAGCATGGTTGTACGAATTACAGCATCTGGAATTTGCTCTCTTATTTTATTCAAAAGTGCTATAGTTTCATTTTTTGTTCCACCACGATTCATAGATTTTAAAACATTATCAGAAATATGTTGCAGTGGAATATCAATATATTTGCAAACTTTAGAATTTTCAGCTATTACGTCTAATAGTCCGTCTGGAAACATAAATGGATAGAGATAATGCAAACGAATCCACTCAATTCCATCAATCTCACTTAATTTATTAACAAGTTCTGGCAATAATAGTTTTTTATCAAAGTCAAAACCATAAAAGCTTAAATCTTGAGCAATTAATATTAGCTCCTTCACTCCTTTTGCGGCAAGAAACTCAGCTTCTTTGATAATTTCGGAGAATTCACGCGAAACAAACTTACCTTTAAATAAAGGAATTGCACAAAATGCACAATTACGATTGCAACCCTCTGCAATTTTTAAATATGCATAATGTCCCGAAGAATCAAAAATTCTATCATAATTTTTATCATCTCCAACAGCCTCCAAACTGGCCATAAGTTTTTGCAAATCATAATTGCCAACAAAAACATCAACTTCGGGAATTTCAGCTTTTAATTCATTAAAATACCGTTCTGCTAGGCACCCAAAAACCACAATTTTTTTAAGTTTCTTGCTGTTTTTTAAATCAACTAGTTCAAGAATTGTGTTTATAGATTCCTCTTTGGCATCATTAATGAAACCGCAGGTGTTTACAAAAGCAATGTCAAAGTCAGAAATTTGGGAATTATGAACGACCGTATAACCTGCCAATTCAGCCTGAGAAGCCAATTGTTCCGAATCTACAAGATTTTTAGAACAACCGAGTGTGATGATATTGATTTTTTTTGCAATTTTAGCCATTATTTTAAATTTAAAAACACAAAGATAAAAGCAATGAAGCAAATATTAACATTTTTTATTATTTGTCTGAGTATTTCTGCTGTAAATGCACAATATTATGTTTTGCCAAATTGGGCAGAAGACCTTCCTTACCCTGTTGGAAACAATGAAATATACGCAATTGGCGTTTCAGATCCGCGAATGGCTGATAAAGATCTAGCAAAGGATGTAGCATTAAATAGAGCTTTATGCATGGCTGTTATGTTCGACAAATCGCAAGTTTATTATGCATCTGATTATTTTGAGAAAAAATCTGAAGAATATAGATGGTTTGTTTCAAAAGAAGACGTTGAGGAACTTGGTAAAATAAATGCTACTGCTTGGATTGATGACAAATCATTTCAAATAATAAACACGGATATAAATACAAATGGGGAAACTGTTATCTTAATAAAATACACACCATCGACCAAGCAAGATACAAATTTTTTAGTAACAGCAGAATACTATCGTAAAGATTTTGAAGTAAGCAACACTAGAGCCATGGAGTCTGTGAGGAGTATTAAACTTTCTTCAACATGGAAAAAACCAGCAACTATTGATACACTCAAAACATATTTTCACCTTACGAACTGGAACAATAGCATTACTACAGAAATTAGTTACGCAGGGAAAGAAATTACGCCTCCGGGTTTTTCTTATGAATATGCTTCATCTATTCCAGATTCCTTCGATTTAAGAAGATACAATACGTCGGTAAGTTTAAAAAAAGGTTTATGGAATGCATATATTGATTCGTATTTTCAGAGTATTATGAAAATATCAAAAAATTACAATTCAAAAATGGAAACTGTTTACGACGACTATAAAGTTAATCGCGATGATGGCATTTCAGAATACAGCACCGAAAGTCTTGCACGTAGCGTTTGCAAAAATGTACTAAGTTTTGAACTTGGGGGAATCGGCATTAATAAAAACCTACTCTACCCTCGAGTATTTCTTAAAAACGAAAGAGAATATTACAAACCAGATATTGGCCCAGCAGCTATTGATACCACAGCAATTAACCCAGCTAAAAAGAAATGTTGGCTAAAGAGAAGAAAAAAAGCTTAAAAAAACGCAATAGTTCAGGTTATAATTAGTCAACAGTATAGTTTTTAAACTTAAAAATAAGAGACGCCTTTATGCTTCTATACTTTAAATAAAAAAATATGACAAACAAAGAACAAAAGTACAACAGAATTTATGCTCAAATAGAAGAACTTACACGTAAAGTTAATAATCCGTTAAGTCGAATGGCAACTATATGTGCAATTTTACATCATAAAAATGAGTCTTTCTTTTGGACAGGATTCTATCTTCTAACAGAAGAAAGAGAACTTGAAGTTGCATGTTATCAAGGTCCATTAGCGTGTTTAAGATTAAAAAAAGATGTAGGTGTTTGCTGGGCAGGCATTAATACAAAAGAATCGGTTTTAGTTGAAGATGTTCATTGTTTTGAAGGACATATTGCTTGTAATCCATTAAGCAAATCGGAAGTTGTAATTCCACTTTTTAATGAAAATAAAATTGTTGGAGTGCTCGATATTGACAGTGATAAATTAAAAGCATTCGACAGTACCGATGCTATTCAACTTATCAAAATTACAGATTTGGTTTATAAAAAATACTAAATTATTCAGCTTTTGTTTCAGAAGCTTCTGCATCAGCAGAAATTGGCAACTCCGTTTCTGCACTTTGCTCCTCTGCTAAAAGTTGAGCTTCAAAATACTCTGGTTTGTGTTCTTTGATATATCCAACAGCTTCATCATATCCATTAAGGAACTTTTCAAAGTCTTCTTTGTAAAGAAATACTTTATGTTTTTCAAAATGAGAATTTCCGTCGTTGTCAAATATTTTCTTACTCTCTGTAATGGTTAGGTAGAAATCTCCCTGACGGGTTTCTTTGACATCAAAAAAATAAGTTCTCTTTCCTGCTCTAATCGAAACCGAATAAATCTCTTCTCTCCGTTTTTCAGTGCCTTCCATACAACATGGTTTTATTGTTCATCACAAATTTAAATAAAATATTTACACAATTACATTTTTACTAAGTTTTTTTTAAGAAATATGATTTTTGTTGTCTTTCAGTATTTTACGAATAAATTTCAGTTAATATTTTAATACAAATCAATAATTAGCACTATCAATTTGTAAAATTCCTTACTTCCAAATAGAATAAATTGCAAAAAACAACAAAGTGTAATGAAAATAATATTCTAAAAATAACGATTTTTTTACTGAATAACAGAATAAATATTTAATTTTGTCCCAATAATCACTAAAGTACTTTAACATGATTAGTCGCAGGTTAGTAAGGATAAAGGCAATGCAAACATACTACGCCTTTTTACAGGATGGAAACGACAGAAATATAAGCTCAGTTCAAAAAGATCTTGAGTGGAATATCAACCAATCCTACCAATTATTTATTCATTTACATTGCCTGCTTGTCAAAGTTTTCGACTTTGCAGGTGCTAAAATCGAAATAGGTAGAAATAAGCATATTCCAACTCTTGAGGAGATAAATCCAAACACAAAGTTTATAAAAAATCGAATAATTGCATCATTTTTAAACGATACTGCAATTGAAAAAGCAATGATAAATATTAATTTAAACTGGAGTGAATACCCTGAGTTTATCAAATCTATTTGGCAGCAAATTAGTAATTCACAATATTATCGTGATTATATGAGTGATCCTGAAATTTCAATTCATCAGGATTTCGATATTATTAATAAAATTATTTCAAAAAATATAATTTACAATTCTCAACTAGAGGAGATTCTTGAAGAACAGAATATATGCTGGAATGACGATCTTGAATTTTTGTGCAGCAATCTTATTCAAAATTTAAAGAAATATAATGAAAAAAATATTGAGACTTTCCATCTTCCTCCTATTTTCAAAAATGCAGAAGATGAAGAATTTAGTGAAATTTTAATAAAACGAACAGCATTAAACAAAGATAAGTTTGACAAAATAATTCTAGAATCTTTACAAAAATGGGAACTTGAACGTATTGCTTTTCTGGATAGAGTAATATTGCACCTTGCATTAGGAGAAATAACCCAAATACCAGACATGCCAGTAAAAGTAACAATAAACGAATACCTTGATATCGCAAAATTCTATAGTACAGAAAAAAGCAGTATTTTCATCAATGGAATTCTAGATAAAATATATAGTGAACTCAAGGCTTCCGGAAATCTCAATAAAACTGGACTAGGTTTAGTTTAATAAGTATTTTAAATTTTAACAATGTTTTAATATTTTGAATTAATAAATAAAAAAAACAATGCTTAAAAGTATTATCTTTGTATTAATTAAAATTGATTTTTTATTATGAAAACTTATATTTTTATTTTCGGGTTGCTATTAATGTTGTCTTTTTTCTCATGTAATAATAGCAATAAAAAAACCGGAGGTGAATACAATATCACCAACTCTTCAACAGCAGACGGCGAAGATGGTGAAAGCAGTGGATTGCCAACTATAGATTTTGAGGAAACAGAATATAATTTCGGCACTGTTATTCAAGGCGAAAAGGTATCACATAGTTTTAAATTTAAGAATAACGGCAACGGAAATCTTATTGTTTCTAATGTAAAAGCCTCTTGCGGTTGCACAGTACCAAAATGGACAAAAGAACCTATCAAACCTGGACAAACAGGAACAATCGAATTAGTTTTTGACTCATCTAACCGTGATGGAAAACAAACAAAATCGGCAAAAGTATATTCGAATACCCAACCAAATGTTATGGAGTTGTTTATTCGTTGTGAAGTAATTAATTAAATCTCTAATATAAATAAACTGAATTTTATGAATGAATTATTTTTAATGGCTCAACAGGGCGGAGAAGGACAAAGCCCTTATAGCTCAATTATTTTCTTAGTTTTAATTGTTGCAGTATTTTATTTCTTTATGATTCGTCCACAGATGAAAAGACAAAAAGAAGCTAAAAAATTCCGCGAAGGATTACAAAAAGGAGATAAAGTTGTTACTGCTGGTGGTATTTATGGTAGAATTGTCGAAGTTAGCGACACATATTTATTTGTTGAAATTGACACAAACGTGAAAATTAAAGTTGATAAAGCTTCTGTAGTAGCTTCTCCAGCTGACATTATTCCTCCAGTAAAATAATTTTGCTCGATGAGCGAAGAAATCAAACACAAAACAAATATTGCGGCTTATATTGTAAAACAATTTAAGAACCGCAATATTTTTGTTTTTCTTATTTTTGTCATCATCTCGTCGTTCTTATGGTTTTTAAATGCCATAAATAAAGAACATGACACAGAGATGAAAATCCCATATAAATTTGAGAATCTCCCAGCTAAAGCTAATATAAGTAAAGATAGCCCATCCGACTTAACAGTTTTAATTCATGGTCATGGATATAATCTCTTGCGCGAAAAAATAGAGCAGGTTAAATTACCAGTAGTGATTAACTTCGCTGATAAAGAAAACCCAGTAGTTTTTCACCGCAACGAAAACAATCCATTAACAAGTTATGTTTTAACAACAGATCTTATTCCTTTTTTAAGTATTAGATTTGGTTCAAATATTCAAGTTACGGGAGTAAAGCCAGACACTTTATTTTTCGATTTTGCAGAATCATATTCTAAAAAAGTCCCCGTAATTGTTAACCCTATTTACAGCATTAATAAGGAATATATTTTAACAGGAAGCCTTATCGTAACTCCAGATTCTGTTTTTATATATGGACCGAAGCATATAACTGACACTGTTAAGTTTGTTACATGTGCAAGCTCAGATTTAGGTCTTATTGGTGAAAGTCATATTAAAGAAATAAAAATTGATGCAATTAAAGAACTTAGCTTTTCAAAATCTAAAGTCTTAATAAACATTCCAGTTGAAAAATATACAGAAACAAGCATAGAGGTTGATATTGCGACCGCAAATTTTCCAGATTCGCTTAAATATCAGTTAATACCAAATAAGGTTACTATTTCATACAAAGTCCCATTAAGTCAATATGACTTAATTGATAAAAATAATTTTGAAGCAGTAGTAAATTACAAATTGAAAAAAAACGACCAAATTGGTCTTGAAATTACCTCAATAAACCCGTATTTAATAATTACAAAAACCAATCCTATCAGCGTTGGGTTTATTCTCGAAAGAAAAAAATAGCAATGATTAAAATTGGTATTACAGGACTCATAGGATCTGGCAAATCTGTTATTGCTAGTATATTTGGAATAACGGGGATTCCTGTTTACAATTCGGATAAAAATGCAAATATTTTAATGAATTCAAATCAAGATATAATTCATTCTTTGACAGAAAGATTCGGAAAAGAAACCTATATAGACTCGCAGCTCAATAAAGGATTTCTTGCAAATATTATTTTTAGCAATGAAGAATCGCGAATATTTGTAAATTCTATAGTACACCCTAAAGTAATTCAAGACTTTTTAAAATGGTCTCAAAACCAAAATTCTCAATTTGTGGCAATAGAATCTGCCTTACTTTTCGAGGCTAATATCCAAAATGTTTTAGATTACACAATCAGAGTTATCTCAGATTTGGACGTTAGTGCAAAACGAATATCCAAAAGAGATAATATTACATGTTTTGAAGCTGGAAAAAAAATAAATACTCAATTATCCAATCATTCCCAAAACAACATTACAGACTTTAGTATTTACAACAATGAAACTGAATCTATAATATTGCAATGTCTTGAAATAATTGAAAAGATAAAAACAAATGATTAAACTTGGTAAATTTATAGTTGGTGGCCTAGGGTGGGCATTTGGCGGACCTATTGGAGCGCTTCTAGGGTTTTTTATTGGAGCTTTCTTTGATGCAGCAACTGTAAGTTCTTCAAAAAATAGTCTTCCAAAAGGGACTCAGCGAGGCGATTTTATTCTAACCTTTCTTGTATTATCGGCTGCAGTGATGAAAGCTGATAAAATCATCAAGAAAAGCGAACTTGAGTTTGTAAAGACTTTTTTAAGAAAAAACTTTGGAGAACAACAAACCCTAGAATCGTTGCAAATTCTTAAAGAACTTCTTGTAAAAGATATTCCACTTGATGAAGTATGCGGACAGGTTAAATACAATATGAATAATCCTTTAAAGCTGCAGATATTACATTATTTATATGGAATTGCTGCCGCAGATGGAGAAATACACCCTGAAGAAATAAGAATTATTGAAGAAATTGCACTAAAAATTGGGCTTTCTGCTAGAGATCACAATTCGGTAAAATCGATGTTTGTTAAGGAAACCGATTCGGCTTACGAAATACTAGGAATTCAAAAATCCGCAACTAATGACGAAATTAAAAAAGCTTATCGTTCAATGGCGGTAAAATACCATCCTGATAAAGTTTCAAATTTAGGAGATGACATTCAAAATGCTGCTAAAGAAAAATTTCAGACATTAAATGAGGCTTATGAAAGAATAAAAAAAGAGAGAAATATTGTATAAATATAGTCTACTTGATACAAATAAGACTTTAAACAAACTTCTAGTCGACTGAATATCAATATTTTAAAAGAATTTTAATGGTCTTAAATTTGCATAAAAATTAACCGCAAAAAATATTTTGAGTATAAATTACAAATATTACATTTGTAGCCTTAAAAAATGAATTATATGTTTTTAGATGGAATTTTAGCAATAGCGGGACAACCGGGACTTTATAAATTAGTCTCAAAAGGAAAAAACAATGTAATTGTAGAGTCGCTAAGCACTGGTAAACGTATGCCAGCATTTGCAACTTCAAGAATATCTACTTTGGAGGATGTTGCAATTTACACTTACGATGAAGATATTTCTTTACGTCAGGTATTTCTGAGTGTATTCGAGAAATATGAAGGAAAAACTGTGTTGTCGTCAAAAGCAACAAACCGCGAACTTATGGATTTTATGGGAGAGATTCTTCCAGACTTCGACAAAGATAGAGTTTATGTTTCCGATGCGAAGAAACTCGTAAATTGGTACAACACTTTGATTGAACACAAAATTTTTGTCAAGGAAAGCATTAAAACTGAAGAAAAAGAGGCGACTTCGACTACAGAAAAAACTGAAGAAGTTTCAGAAACTAAAGAGTAAATAAAAAAAATCAAACTAAAAAAGACTGCATAGCGGTCTTTTTTAGTTTGAACCCATTGCAATCAAAATATTTTTTTTGTGCATGAATAGAAAAATATTAAACCTGCTTAAGAATATGTTATAGGTATTTGAAAGTTGGTTAGTATTAAATATCTTTGTTAGAAATAAAATTGTAAATCTTTAAAATCTTTAAATATGAAAAAAGTATTAATAGCCACAGACAAACCATTTGCAAAAGAAGCTGTTGAGAGTATTGAAAGTATTGGCAAAGAAGCTGGATACCAAATTGTTAAACTAGAGAAGTACACAACAAAAGAGCAATTACTCGAAGCTGTTGCTGATGTGGATGCAATGATTATCAGAAGTGATATTGCTGACAGAGATGTTATAAATGCTGCAAAAAATCTTAAAATAGTTGTAAGAGCTGGCGCTGGATATGATAATATCGACTTAGCTGCTGCTACTGAAAAAGGTGTTTGTGCTATGAACACTCCAGGGCAAAATTCAAATGCTGTTGCCGAATTAGCTTTTGGAATGATGGTTTATAATGCTAGAGGTGGTTTCGATGGAAAAACAGGTAGCGAATTGAGAAATAAAACTATCGGAATTCACGCCTATGGAAACGTTGGTAAATATGTTGCACTTATTGCAAAAGGTTTTGGTATGGAAGTTTATGCTTTTGACCCATTTGTAAAAGACAGCGATATAGAAGCTGATGGAGTTACCCCTCTTCATACAGTTGAAGCGCTCTACAAAAAATGCCAATACGTTTCTTTACATATTCCTGCTAACGAGAAAACTAAAAAATCTATTAATAAAGATTTGTTATCAATTATGCCAAAAGGCGCAGTTTTAGTAAATACAGCAAGAAAAGAAGTAATTCATGAAGATGATCTTTTAACAATAATGACTGAAAGAAACGACTTTAGATATTTATCAGACATCGCTCCTGATTGCGGACATGTTTTTGAAGAAAAATTTAATGGCAGATACTTCTTTACACCAAAGAAAATGGGTGCTCAAACCGAAGAAGCTAACGTAAACGCTGGTATTGCCGCAATCAATCAAATTATTGGGTTCTTGGAAAATGGAGATGCTAAGTATAAAGTGAATTAAGTTCGGAGTTCGTCCGCCGCGGCGGAGGAGTTCGGAGTTCGGAGTGAAAAAAATAGAGATAAAAAAAATCATTTGCTTTGCAAATGATTTTTTTTGGCAACAAACTTAGGAGTTCGTCCGCCGCGGCGGCGGAGTTCGGAATTCTAAAACAACCAATTCATTCCAATATAAACGCCCATTTTGCCATCATTTTTATTTACAGGCAAACCTATATCTGCAGCAATAACAAAGTTTTCATTCATCGACAAGTGCAAACCGCAACCATAAGTCCAATGAAAAGTTTCAGCATCGTCGGAGAAATATAAAGGCTGATCTACAACTGGAATTCCTGTTTTATTTATGTAAACTTTTTGGACAACAAGTCCACCATCGAGGAAAGGGTTTAAAGCAGCGTACCAATTTTGACCAATAAATCTAAATCTAGCAAACTTATATCTTAATTCAAAGTTAGCAAATGCCATCCCTTTTCCAACAGTACGATTTCTAATCATCCCACGAACCGATTTACTTCCACCTAATCCATCAACCGTTGACGAAGGCATATAAGAGTAAATCATATAAGGAAGTAAATAAAATGGTGCTTCTCCATACACAATGCCTTGATAACCTACGCGATATGCAAAAGACAAATCTTCTGGAATAATAGTAAAATACTGGCGATGAGTAGCCGCAAACTTTCCAAATGTAAAATCTTTATTAAAACTATTAAACAATACAACTTCCGACCAAACACCTTTCATTGGGCAAGGCTCATTATCACGAGTGTCGTAAACAAAACCCACTTGAACAGAATTGTGCATTCCGCCTACCGATTCTGCGGAAGAAATAATTCCCCAATCCAAATAATTGTCGTATAAGCTATTTACAGAAGGCAGCATATCTGTAGAATCTTTCCCTTCATTTAACTTATCAATTGGCACAGAACCAATTTCGATATTCATAAAATTATAACCTAAAGCCCAATTAAGATTCTTCACTCCAGTCCCACCTTGAAAATCCATCTTAAACCTTAAAATATTTCGCTGATGTTTATAAAAAACTCTTGTTTTATAGTCACCTGAAATCTCATCAGCAAAACCGCTATTATAAACGGCATCATAACCGTTAAATCCATAAAAGTCAAGAGCTTGATCGGGTAAATATGACAAATCAGCTGTTAAACGAATCTTAGGAATTAAAAATTCTGAATCGTAAAACAAACGATATATTCCAGATCCTTTTGTGTAGCGGCTAACTTCTGCGTAAATAGAATGCTTGTATTTTGGGAAAGTAGAACCATCGCCATAATTATAAAAATTTGTCAGAACTCCATATTGAAATCCTAAATCTGAATTGTAAGAAACCACGGGTAAAAGTCCAAAATTCCAGCCCGTTTTCACATTCTTTGGCACAGAATCAGAGCTTTGAGCAAATGCCGTTGTTAACAAAAGACTAAAAACGATAATGAGTAGAATATTTTTCATAATAATTAGGTTAAAATCTGAAACAAAAATACAAAAGTTTTTAGATTTCACACAGGTAAAAAAAAAGTAGCACACTAATTATTTCTATGATGTCATAAAGCCCATAGCATGTATAATAATGTTTAGATGGAATTACTCATAAATTTTTAGAATAACACTTATCAATATTAACGATTTTTTTCGTAATTTGCGCCATTATTATTTGCAATTAATTGAAAAAAACAATACAAATATTACTGGTAATTATTCTACTCTATTCGTCAATTGATGTTTCGGCTCAATTTTACAATGGGCATCAAATGAAGTTTGGCAAAAACCGGGTTCAATTTGATGAGTTTGAATGGTTTTATTTTAGATATCAAGAATTTGACACCTATTTTTATGCAGGCAGCAAAGATGTAGCATTAAATACAGCAACAATTGCAAATAAAGCTATTAGTGAGAGTGAGATTTTTTTCGAGCATCAGTTAAAGCAACGTATAGTATTTGTAATTTACCAAAATCTTTCAGACTTTCGACAAAGCAATATAGGCCTAAATACTGGTGATAATCAATACAATATTGGGGGTGTAACGAAAGTAGTTGACAATATAGCATTTCTCTATATAGAAGGAGATATGAATAGTTTGGAGGAACAAATAAAATCTGCCGTAGCAAGTGTTATACTTAACGAAATGCTTTATGGTTCTGAATTTTCCGCCAAAGTTGCAAATAGTACTTTAATAAATATTCCAGAATGGTATTTATCAGGATTACTAAAATTTAGCTCTTCAAATTGGAACTCAAATTCTGAAAATCTAACGAGAAATGCTATAGATGCTGGAAAATTTGACAATTTTAATCAACTCACAGGTGAAGAAGCCGTAATTGCAGGTCATGCTATATGGCATTATATTGCTCAAACATACGGAAAACAAGTAATACCAAATATAGTTTATCTTACACGAGTAACTAAAAATTCAGAAAGTGGGTTTTTATATGTATTGGGAATATCTCTAGCTATGCTACAAAAAGACATGACTGATTTTTACAAAATACAGAATCAATCATTTGGATTTACCGCTCAAGAACCAGAGGGAATACAAATAAATAAAAAGAGCAAAAAAAATCGCAACTATTATCAGATTCATTACAGTCAGAATGCAAATAGCGTTGCTTGGGCTGAAAATATTGAGGGGAAATATTGGATAAAAATTAAAGACTTAAATACTAATAAAACATCAGTAATTTTTAAAAGAGAACATAAACTTAGTCAGATTACAGACTTTACTTATCCGGTTATAAAGTGGCATCCAACAGGTAAGCTGCTTGGTTTTATGATAGAAAAGAAAGGTCAGATATATTACACTACTTACAATCTAGAGACTAAAGAAATTAAAGAAATTGAAATGGCAG
>JBBQCZ010000030.1:0-30272 GCA_038319215.1 Bacteroidales bacterium
AGAAAATCTATTACGTCTTTAAATCCCTGTGAAATCAAACTCTACGTTGGATTTAATTCGATAATCGTACCAACGGGTACGCTTATCTCATGAAATCCTTGATTTCTTTGGGCTTTAACGCCTCACAACGAAGTTCTATTAAGTAATCTGGGTTTGACCGAAGTTTATACTTCGCAAATTTAATTAAAATGAAAACAAAAAGTTTTAAAAAAGTCGTAAATTGGCTTCGCCGAGCTTTGGTTCGACGATTAGTAGTTTATTTGCAGGAATAGTGGTAATTATGGCTATGTTTTTATCTGTAGCATGTGAGAAAGATGAAACCTCCGTTGCAAACCAGCAGCAAACGGTTCGCAAACCCCAACCAATTTCGGATATGGAGGTAATGCAATACTTGCCCGAAGTTGTGGATGGTAGATTGGTGTTTAAAACAATTCAGGATTATGAAATGGCAATTGAAGAGTTAGCAAGTATTGGAGATGATAATTTCGAGAAGTGGGAAAGTGATTTGTCATTTTGTTCAATGAGAAGTTGCTATACACTTGATGAGTTAGAACAGATTGGTATTTATGACCCTTTGTTTGCTTGTCTTGTCAATTCTGACGGAATTATTCAAATAGAAAATTATGTTTATAAAGTTGATCCTTTGAATAATAAAGTATTCGCAGTAAAACATTCAGACTTTGACATTAACAACAATTTCATTTCATCTAAAAATATTTGTGTTTTAAGTACTGAGGACAATGTCTTAGATATTATGGAAGGAAATGAGTCTCAAAGTGCGCAAAAAACAGATTATTGCAGATCAAAACTATTAGGACCGTTTACCTTACTTAACGGACAAATTGAATATTCAAATAGATATGTTATGCTCGGATTATACTACTCTTTAAATGCTCAAATTGGTTGTAATTATAATTGTGGGGAGTTTACTGTTACTTTAAACTCTAACTGTTTTTGGGTGAACACTAAAAGCAGCGAATATGACATTACCGGAACTGATACTGATGATGGTTCTGCAAATGTCCGAGCTTACTCAAGTACTCGTAGGCTAACTGATTATAGATACAGTGCAACATTAATAGCTAGAGTGCCAGGAAATGTGCCAAATCCATGGTCGGATGTACTTACAATACAATGTAGTTATAATTAAAGCGTTATCTGTAAATAAGTAATTAATTTTTATAAATGAGGTGTTCAAATCTATTTATGTTTAATCACCTCATTTATTTCTTAAAATATTAACTGTTATAATAATGAAAAATATATTATTTTATATAATAGTATTTCTTTTGATTGTTTCATGCTCAAAAGAAGTGATAATTGATGTAATACCACATGACAGTAGTATCGTTGTAAATTGTTTCATTAAGCCAGAGTCAAAGATTCAATTGAATATTTCTAAATCATCCGGAATCTTTGACACTAGCAATAATGTTGTTTCAGATCTGAAAATTCTTCTGTTTGAAAACAATTTACTTATCGATACTTTTATGAATTTAGATAGTGGGAACTACATTTCAAACATTTATCCATCATATGGGAGCATTTATAAAATATCTACAAAATATAATGGAGAAATAATTTTAGCCTCTGATTATTTGCCACATAACTTCAAATTTCTGAATATTGTTGATAGTGATAAAATATACAGTGATGCAGAAGGCTCTGAATATACAGGGGTTAAAATAAACATTTTGGATAATAAGGAAACTCTTAACTATTACAGTGTAAAAATTATTTTTAAAAATGAGTATCATGAATCCTCTTTACATATCTTTAGCTATGACCAGATTATAAAATCTGAAGAGATTGAATCATATAACCCACATGAATTGATTTTTAGCAATGCTCTCTTCAAAGAAGATACTACAGAATTGTTTGTCAATTACTATGTTCCAACACGATCTTCACATAAGATTATTGTTCAAGTAAAAAAGACTTCTTATGCTTATTATTTATATAAAAAGCAGTTAATCAAACATCTTTACAATCAGGATGGAGATGTTTGGGATGGAGTTGGTGACCCTGTGCAAATGTACACAAATATCGAAGGTGGTTATGGAATATTTGCAGGTTACACACAAATTACAGACACAATCTACGAATGAGAAAGATATTATTATCGGTTTTGGTTCTGTATGGATTTGCCTTAAATGCACAACAGGTTTTGATAAGTGGATTTATTATTGATGGTTCTAATGGTGAAAAACTAATTGGAGCAAATATTTATGATCAAGTTTCAAAAACAGGAGGGGTAAGTAATAATTACGGATTTTTTAGCATTGGCGTAACTGCTGGAGACAGTGTTGAACTAATATTTTCCTACATTGGCTACAAGTCTAAAGTGCAAAAATTAAGTGCAAAAACAAACCAAGCTATTAACGTTGAGTTGGCTTCTGGCAACTTGCTTGATGAAGTTGTAATAAGTGCTGAAAACGATACTCCGATTGATAAACGTAACGAAATGGGAGTGCTTACAATTCCTGTAAAACAAATAGAAAATATGCCGGCTATTGGTGGAGAATCTGATATTTTAAAAGCTCTACAACTAATGCCTGGCGTACAATCGGGTAATGAAGGAAACAGTGGAATTTATGTGCGTGGGGGTAGTCCTGATCAAAATCTTATCTTATTGGATGACGTGCCTTTATATTATGTTAATCATTTAGGTGGTTTTGTATCCACGTTCAATACTGATGCCATAAGTAATATAAAATTAATTAAAGGCGGTTTCCCCGCACGATACGGGAGCCGTTTATCTTCTGTAATAGACATTCGAATGAAAGATGGAAATCAAAAGGAATTTCACGGTTCAGCAATGATAGGCATGGTAGCTTCAAAGATATCAGTTGAAGGGCCAATTAAACGAGACACCACTTCATATATTATTTCATTCCGCAGATTTATGTATGATCTCATAACAAAACCTGTTAGTAAAATAGTTTTCGATGGAGTTGGAATTGGTTACTCGTTTTATGATTTTAATGCAAAAATCAACCATCGATTATCTGACAAGGATAGATTATTTATTAGCTGTTATGCCGGTGACGATAAAATTTCTTTTAGAGTAAAAGATAAAAACACAAACGAAACCAGCGTGATGGAAAACAGTACACATTGGGGTAATACTTTAGCAGCTTTGAGATGGAATCACATATACGGCCATAAGTTGTTCAGTAATACGACAGTAACCTATACTAGGTATCGTTATAAAACAGAACTTTCAAATAATACAAAAGCGGAAGATTACACAAAAACTCTTTACAACTCATATATTTCAGGTATTTATGATTTAAACGCCAAAATTGACTTTGAATATTTCATCAATTCATCTTACAAAATAAAATTCGGAGGAAACGGCATTTATCACACCTTTAAACCTGGTGTGACCGAATATCGTATTGGAGAAAACAATACTTATTCTACAGATACGGTATTTGGAAATTATAACTTAAAAGCAAAAGAGGGAGCTATATATTTAGAGAATGAATTTTCTTTATGGAAAAAAATAAATTTCAATATTGGCGGAAGAATAACGTCTTATTATGTAAATGACACCAACTTCTATTTTCCCGAACCTCGCATTTTGACAAATATTATCATTACCAATCGGTTTTCAGTTAAAGCATCCTATGCTTTAATGCAACAAAATGTCCATTTATTATCCAGTTCAGGTGTCGGAATGGCAACAGACTTATGGCTTCCTGCCACAAAAATTGTTCCACCGGAAAAATCTCAACAATATTCATTGGGTGTTGCGCAAACGCTAAAAAATAATACAATTGAATTTAGTGTTGAAGCTTATTATAAAAAAATGACAAATCTTATCTCTTATAAGGAAGGGGCAATTTTTACCGGTTTGCTATCTGACTGGCAATATAATGTTGAAAATCATGGTGTCGGCAAATCATATGGAATAGAATTTCTATTTCAGAAAAAAGCAGGCAGAACAACAGGATGGATTGGTTATACCTTATCACGCACAACTCGGCAGTTTGCCAATTTAAACAATGGAGAGCCTTTTACTTATAAATACGACAGGACTCATGACATAAGTATTGTTTGGATTTATAATTTGAACGAGAACGTGAATATTTCTGCTACTTGGGTATTTGGTACTGGAAATGCTTTTACACTGGCAACCGGAACGTATAACATAATTACAGACGATGGCTACGAAGAAGTCCACATTTACGATGGGATAAATACTTTCAGGATGAAACCATATCATAGATTGGATTTTGGGATTAACTTTCATAAACAAAAGAAATGGGGCGAGCGAACATGGAATGTAAGTATTTATAACGTTTATAACAGACAAAATCCTTATTATTACTTTTATAAGAATGTGGATGTCTATGGTTATACTCAACGCAAACTGTATCAACAAAGCCTTTTCCCAATAATTCCTTCAGTTAGCTATAGTTTTAAGTTTTGAGTTTTCTGAAAAAATACGGAAGCAGTTACTTTAAAATTTTCTAATAATGGATGAAAATATATTCTAAATTTAGGAGTAACGAGCATTCTTTTAAAGTTTTTCCATTGTAGAATTCCGGAGAAAAAATAATTTTATTTCCCCGTCAACAATCCATTATAACACAAGACAGGAATATCGTTTCCAGGTTCGTGAAGGTGCATACCGTCGCCACGGCAGTTTTTCCATTCTTTGCAATCTTTGCAGATTCCAGTCTTAAAGTGCTTTCTGTCGCGGTATTCTGCAAATTTGTTATTCCACACGTCCAAGAAATTGTCTTTGTAAATATTGCCTTGAACAAATCCTCTGTTTATATTCGGACAAGCGCCTATATCGCCATTGGATAAAACCGATGCTACGTGAATTCCTGCACGGCAAAACAAAAATCCATCTCGAACCTGTGTTTCATATTCGTTTAAATATCCGTCGCAACCATACGAAGCTTTGATTTTTCCACCTTTACGATTTTCGACAATAAAATTAAGCATTTTGTTAAACTGCTCCGTATTTAAAAATAATTCTGGATTTTCAGCAGCGCGACCAATTGGGTCAATCATAAACAAACGCCAGTTTTTAACGCCAATACTTATTAGTAATTCTTTAATTTGTTCCAGTTCGCCAAAGTTTCTCTGATTAACGCAGGTAACAACATCGTAAATCATTCCCGGTTCATTTGCAAGTAAGGAAATTGCTTTTATAGCTCGCTCAAAAGAACCTTTTTTTCCTCTCATCCAGTCGTGGCTTTCTTCAAGTCCATCCAAACTAATTGTTGCAGAACGAAGTCCACCATCACGAAGTTTGCGAAAAAGTTCTGGACTAAGATTATAACCGTTACTAACCATTCCCCACGGGAAACCCATTTCTTGTAGTTTCTTGCCTGTTTCCGGTAAATCTTTGCGCATCAATGGTTCGCCACCTGTAACAACAATCATTACATGGTTTGGATTATATTGAGTAGCAACCTGTTTAGCTACATTCAAAAAATCCTCTGCAGGCATATCTTTAACATCAGGAATTATCTTGCAATCGCTACCGCAATGCAAACACGACAAATTGCAATTCGATGTACATTCCCAAAAGAAATAATTTAATTCATGTAAATTTGATTGTGCTTTTACGTAGTGGTTGTGCAGCTTTTGTGCAATATTTGTGCGAAAATTGCTCCTAGGTTTATTCATTAAGAAATAGTTTCAATCTGCTATTTTATTCAACTTTGGTTGAGTCCGGAATTTCAATATCAAAATCAACAGGAACGCCATATTTTGTGATAGTTATATCGTATTGAGCTGTGTCAACATCAACCGGAACGCCATATTTGGTAATTGTTTGATCGTAATTAATATCAGATGGTGGAGGTCCGTACTTGGTCATGTGGCGTCGGTTTCTGCAGCCTGGAGTTCCTATTAGTAAAACAATTAATGCAGACAATAAGCCGGCTGACTTCAGCCAAAAATATGTTCTTACTTTTTTCATTTTTGATAAAATTTACTTTGTAAAGATATGAATAAATTAAATATTGTCCGATAAAATTTAGTTTTTTTATTATCAGCCACATATATCCAGATTATTCAACCGAAATAAAACTTTAAAGAGATTAACTCAGATAGTTTTAATACCGATAAGTTTTATTCTAAGCAAAGATTAAAAACGGGGTGCATCTGGATATCTGTGGACTTAAAAAATGACATTACTATTTCAAAAAACGAAGTTTAAATCTATGCATTTCCTCGTATTACTTTTATCGAAGTACTATTAAATCTTTGGATAATATTGGATGATTAAATAATTTGATATTATAATTTTTGCTATTATTGTATAGCGATTTGATGTGTGTTTGATTTTTCTCTACAGGATTAATAAAAAGGCTATTGGAAAATTATAAAACTGTAAAACATGAAAAAAGGAATCTATTTATTAGCGATTTTATTTCTTGCATTATCTTGCAAAAAAAACGATGAGCCTGGCACTATTAATTACACCATTTCATACACCAATTCATCATCCAGCACAAAGGCAATAAAAGATGATTTGGTTGCGATGCAAGCGAAGAGTAGCACAGACAGTTTATATACTCAGTTTGGAGATTACATAACGAGTCTCTCCCCAATCGTATTTACTGCTAAGTTTATGATGATTCGGTTCCATACTGATGAACCTTTAGGTGGTTCGGATGATTTGGTAAATCATGGATATCAATTAGAACTTATCAATAGCAATCTATCTTATGAATCCCCTGAACGTTTTGCCGACTTTATAAATAACAATAGTGTAGATGTAGTGCCAGGACTTGGTGGAAATCTCGACAACGACAGAGTGTTTGCTGATGATGAAATTCAGTTCATTTATTTACTTGTTATGTACGAATATTTATATCAGGAAGTACAATTGCCAACTCAGTATAATTCCATTAATTTAGATCAATTCGATGTCGCCAATGCGACAATATCTGACCATATCCTTAAAACAAAAAACGATCTTTTAACGCAAGATATTTATACTTTCGAAGGGTACAATCATATAGCCCCACAAACAATTATATTTGGGAACACAGATTCCACTTATGCTTCTATAACAGAGGGAAATAATCCAATATGGGGCGAGCTAGGACCCATACTTAGAAGTAATAAATATTCTACTTTAACTTTTTATCGCCCCGAGAGTAGCGAAACTTTTCATTTAACTGCGAACTTAAGCTTTGATTCAAAAAATCTTATTCAGATTTATGCCGGTCAAGATAATATACCTTATACTCCTGATGATGTTTTTGTTTATGCCCCAATATTCTGGAATAGATTTTCGGTAAATGTCGCTACCAATTAAAATCACGGCTGCCATTATCCCAATTGAATAATCAAGTTTGGCAATTAATATCCTAGAATCCACATAAAAAATACCTAAAAAATCTTATCTTTGTGAAGAATTTAAGGTAAAGCAATATACTAAAAAAAAACATATTAATATATGAATATGCAAGAAGAAATTAAATTAATAAACCCCGATTATGTTTTTGAAGTTAGTTGGGAAATATGTAATAAAGTTGGCGGAATACACACCGTAATCTCGACTAAATCGGTAGAGCTGAAAAAAAACTGTAAAGAACTTATATTAATAGGCCCTGACATATTGCGTGATTCAGAAGCTCATCCAGAATTTACAGAAGATAATTCTATGTTTGTCGACTGGCGCAGAAAAGCAGAATCTAATGGCATTAGAGTGCGTACTGGAACATGGAATATTCCTGGTAATCCAAAAGTTTTGCTTATCGATTACTCGAATTATATTAGTCAAAAAGACCCTATCCTTTTTAGCTTTTGGGAAGATTATAAATTGGATTCTCTTGCTGGTCAGTGGGATTATATCGAGCCTGCTTTGTTTGGGTATGCAGCTGGAAAAGTAATTGAGAGTTTTGTAAATTTCAACTTGTCTTTTCATGATAAAATTATTGCGCATTTCCACGAGTGGATGACTGGTACAGGCATTTTGCATCTTAAAAAACATATGCCACAGATTGCAACAGCATTCACTACTCATGCTACTGCCGTTGGCCGAAGTATTGCTGGAAATAGACTGCCTCTTTATAAAAATCTGAGCCAATATAACGGTGATATTGTTGCAAGCGAGCTAAATATTTCATCGAAACAAAGTCTAGAAAAACTAAGTGCGCAAAATGCCGATGTTTTCACAACTGTAAGCGATATAACAGCACTCGAATGTGCCCAATTATTGCGAAAAGAAGTTGATATTGTTACTCCAAATGGTTTTGAGAACGACTTTGTTCCAAAAGGAGAAATATTTGACGAAAAACGAAAAATCGCTCGTGAAAAGTTTATAAAAATTGCTAGTTGCCTTTGCGATTACAAATATGAAAAAGAACCAGTAATCATGGCAACATCTGGTCGTTACGAGTTCTATAACAAAGGTTACGACTTGTTTGTTGATGCTCTAGGTGAACTAAACAAAGAAGCTTCTCTCAAACAAGAAATACTTGCATATATTCTTGTTCCTGGAAATAATTATGGACCTGCAAAGTCGCTGAGTAATACAATAAACGAATGTGATGGCGAGAGAAATATTGAGAATAATGTTCTTACCCACAATCTGCACGATGCCGAATACGATCCTATCCTTAATAGAATTAAAGCAAACGGATTATTTAATCGACCTGAAGATAAAGTAAAAGTTATTTTTGTTCCATCTTACCTTAATGGTGCCGACGGAGTTTTCGACATAAAATACTACGATTTATTGCCAGGCGTTGATTTAACCGCATTTGTTTCATATTACGAACCTTGGGGATACACACCTCTCGAATCTATTGCTTTTGGAATTCCGACTATTACCACTGTTCTTGCTGGTTTTGGCAAGTGGATGCACTCAATTTTGAATAAAAATGATAAATGTGTAGAAGTCATTTTTAGAGATGAGGATAATTCCTCCGAAGTAACAGCAAATGTTGTAAAGTATGTAAAGAATTTCTTAAGTCTTAAAGAGTCTGATCGTGAAAAACTTTCCAAAGCGGCGTTTGCAGCATCAGAAAACGCTTTGTGGACTAATCTAATAGATAAATATGTTCAGGCTTATTCAATTGCTTTGAACAAGGTTGATGATCGTCAAGATATGATCATTAGTAAGCCAACAACTCGACCAACAAATGAAATCCTGAATAAAGAAGTTCAGTCTCCATTATGGCGTAAAATCGAAGTTCAGACAACAATGCCAGGAAGATTTGTATGTTTGCTCGAGATGTCGCTAAATATTTGGTGGACATGGAATTATAAAGCTAGTCAGATGTTTAAGTATATCGACCCAAAGCAATGGAGAGAAAATCTTTATAATCCTGTAACTTTTCTTGAGGATATTTCGCTAGCGCGTATGGAAGAACTAGAATCAGACAGGTGTTTTACCGAGATGTACGACAATGTTTGTGCTGAGTTTGCGGCGTATATGAAAGAAGGCGAGAATAAAAAATCACCAAAGATTGCATATTTCAGTATGGAATATGGATTTAATGATAATATCAAGATTTTTTCGGGTGGTCTTGGGATTTTAGCCGGCGATTATCTAAAAGAAGCAAGTGATACAAATACTGATCTTGTTGGCGTAGGATTACTTTATAGATATGGATATTTTAAACAAAAAATAACATCTTTAGGCGACCAAAATGCAGAATATATTGCCCAGAATTTTGATAAAATGCCGATTCTTCCTGTTCGTGATGAAAATGGGGCGCAGCATAAAATTATGGTTCATTTTCCTGGTCGTAACGTATATGCAAAAATCTGGAAAGTTAATGTTGGACGAATAATCCTTTATTTGCTCGATACCGATGTTGACGAAAATCAAGAACAAGATAGATATATTACTTCACAGCTTTATGGTGGCGATGTAGAATTCAGACTTAAACAGGAAATGATTTTGGGTATTGGCGGTATCAGAGCGTTACAAGCTTTAGATATTCATGCAGATATATATCATTGCAACGAAGGACATGCGGCTTTTATTGGTCTCGAAAGATTAAGAATTTTAAGAACTAAACGTAATTTGATGTTTGACGAAGCTCTCGAAATTATCAGAGCATCAACATTATTTACAACTCACACTCCTGTTCCGGCTGGTCATGATGTGTTTGAAGAAGATATGATGCGTGTGTACATGTCGCATTATCCCGAAAGATTAAAAATCTCCTGGGAAGAAATGATGAGCCTCGGAAAACTCAAACCAGAAGATAAATTCTCAATGAGCCTCCTTGCAGCAAATGTTTCACAAGAAATGAACGGTGTTTCTATGCTGCATGGATTAGTGTCGCAAGAAATGTTTGTGAATTTGTGGAAAGGTTATTTTGCTGAGGAAAATCATGTTGGTTATGTTACAAATGGTGTTCATTACCAAACATGGACTGCCAAAGAGTGGAAGCTACTATACGAGAAAACTTTTGGTCAAGAATTTCTTGGTGACTTGTCTAATCAATCTCATTGGAATAAAATTTATAATGTAGCTGATGAAACTATTTGGGCTATCAGACAAAAGCAAAGAGCAAAATTAGTAACTTATGTGCGCGACAAAGTACGTCAGAACTGGATTCGCCGTTACGAAGACCCGAAAAATATTGTTGACATTATCGAAAACGTAAATGAGCATGTTCTAACAATTGGGTTTGCTCGTCGTTTTGCTACATATAAACGTGGCGATTTGCTTTTACGCAACCTCGACAGACTTTCGAGAATTCTCAATAATACCGAAATGCCAGTTCAAATCTTGTTTGCTGGTAAAGCTCATCCAAACGATAAAGCAGGTCAGGATTTAATCCGAAAAATCGTGGATATTTCTAAACGTAATGCTTTTCTTGGGAAAATTATTTTTATCGAAGATTACGACATTAATCTTGCAAAAAAACTTGTTCAGGGTGTGGATATTTGGTTAAATACTCCTACTCGCCCTCAAGAAGCTTCTGGTACTAGCGGAATGAAAGCTGTGATGAATGGAGCTTTGCACTTTAGCGTTCTCGATGGTTGGTGGGTTGAAGGATATCGCGAAAATGCTGGTTGGGCTTTGCCTGCCGAACGTACTTACGAAAATCAGGAATTTCAAAACGAGCTGGATACCCAGGTTATCTACAACTTGTTAGAAAATGAAATTATTCCTTTATTTTACAAACGCGACGAAAATGGAATTCCTCACGATTGGATTCAGTTTATAAAGAAATCTATTGCCGAAATTGCACCTCAGTTTACAACAAAAAGAATGATCGACGATTATAAAAAGAAATTCTATGCTAAGTTATATAATCGCTCCGAAGAAATGAAAAAGAACGGTTATGAAATGGCAATTAAAATCGCAGAATGGAAGAAAAACGTAAAACGTGCTTGGGGAGAAATCGAAATTGTAAGTGCAAAATTCCCAGATTATGAGAAAAATCCAATGAATTTAAACGAATCTTTCACAGGTGAAATAGAAATAAATATTAATCAACTTAGTGCCGAAGATCTAGGCGTAGAGATAGTTATAACCAATGGCGTCGAAAACGGTTCAACTAAGATTTACGAAAAATATACTGCCGATTTGGTAAGCGTGAAAAATAAAATTGCAAAATTTGTAATTACTGGAGCTCCAACTAAACCTGGTTTTTATAATTATGCTATCAGAATATTTGCAAAAAACAATATGTTGCCTTATCAGCACGATTCGGGTTTGGTGATGTGGGGGTAAGTGGTAAGAGGTTCATAGGTTCATCAGTTCATAGGTTCGCAGTTTTACCTATGAACTGAATAACCGATGAACATGAATTTAAACAACCTTCGCCTTAACCTTCACCTCAAATAAAAATAAACGACAAAGAAGAAACAAAAAAATGAACGTATCAATATTAGGTTGTGGAAGATGGGGAAGCTTTTTAGCCTGGTATTCTTGTAAACTAGGACATAATACTGTAATTTGGGGTAGAGAAAATTCCGAAAATCTTAAGCAACTAAAGAAAGAGAGAAAAAACGAATTCTTGAGCTTGCAAAATGATGTTATTGTTACCGACTCGCTCGAAGATGCCGTTAATCATGCCGATTATATTATTGTTTCAATTAGCTCGCAAAGTCTGCGGGAATTAAGTCAGCAAATAAATTTGTTCGATTTGAGCAACAAAACAATAATTCTCGCAATGAAGGGAATTGAAAAAGGTACAGGACTAAGACTCTCGCAGGTTATTACAGACGAAATAAAGCAAGACATTCAACTTGCAGTTTGGGTTGGACCAGGCCACGTGCAGGCATATCTTAATTCTGTTCCCAATTGTATGTTGATTAGTTCGCAAAACATTGAACTGACAAAAGACATAATAGACAATTTTAATAGCGAACTAATCCGTTTGTACATTGGCGAAGACTTAATCGGAATTGAAATTGGTGCTGCTGCAAAAAATGTAATAGGAATTGCTGCTGGCATGCTCGATGGAATGAATTACACCAGTCTTAAGGGTGCTCTAATGGCTCGTGGATCAAGAGAAGTTTCGCGATTGGTACAAGCAATGGGTGGAAACGAAATTACCGTTTATGGATTAAGTCATATTGGCGATTACGAAGCTACGCTGTTTTCGCAGTACAGCAACAATCGTTCTTTTGGCGAGAATTTTATAAAACATAACAAATTTGATAAATTAGCCGAAGGCGTTTCTACTGTTGAATCTATTTTATTCCTTGCTGACAAATTCGATATCGACATGCCAATATCTCGAGCAATTTACTCAATAGTAATCGAAAAGAAAGAGCCAACAGCAGTTTTAAAAGAATTATTTTTTAGGGCAGTGGCTTCTGAATTCTAGGATTTGAAAAATAATAACAAATGAATAATATAGATTGGATTGGATCTGTTGGAGTATTCCTAATACTTCTAGCGTACATATTAAATGTAATTGGGAAATTAAAGAATACTGATTTAGCTTTCATATTATTGAATTTTATTGGAGCAGGCATAGCTTGTTTTGCGTCCATACTTATGGAATATCTTCCCTTTATAATATTAGAAGGAGTCTGGTCTTTTGTGTCACTTGTTTCGCTCTTGAAGTATAAAAGGCATCCGCCGCAGCAGAATCTATAGGCAGATTTGATTGTTTTGGACTTAGAACTCTGAACTCAACCTGTTTTGATAGTATAACTTCGAGACTAACTTTTCTAATTGCCTCAAAATAAAATGAGGAAAATCTTAATTGTTGTTAGTCCTACTAATACCGATTTTGAATCAATATTGTTTTTGATACTCGCTTGCGGTACCGACACAATTCATTTTATTTCTTGTATCAGCATTGATTCTACATCGGCATTGTTTCCTCCCGCATTTATCAGGAATACTGGAATTATTTATTTTAAAGTGGTACAATCTGAGTATTAATTGGCTGATAATAAAAAAGCTAAATATTATCGGACAATAGTGATCTTCTTTAAAACTTTTTCCCAAAATCACTTTTTCGTTTAAAAATATTTGCTATTTTTACTGTCTTCATTGTTGGTTGACAATATTAATAATTTCGTTTCAACAATGATAAAGCATTTTTATTTCTAATAAACAAAAGAAAACTATGAAAAAAATTCTACTTCTTTCCGTTCTGATTTCATCATTATTCGTTCTTTCAGCAAATGCTCAAACTTGGAATCAAGTTATTAAAGCATGTGCTTCGGACCGTACCGCTAATGATATATATGGCTTCTCGTTGGCTATTAGTGGCGATTTCGCAATTGTGGGTGCATATTGGGAAGATGATGATGTTAATGGATTAAACACATTGGCTAATTCAGGCTCCGCATATATCTTGCAAAATATTGCTGGTACTTGGACTCAAATACAAAAAATTGTAGCTTCCGATCGTAGTGGTGCCGATTATTTTGGATATTCAGTTGCAATTGATGGCGATTATGCAATTGTTGGTGCTTATAATGAAGCTCAAGATGCAAGTGGCTTAAACACTTTTGCGGGTGCAGGTTCTGCATATATTTTTCATAATGTTGCTGGAACATGGTCTCAAACACAGAAAATTGTTGCTTCTGATAGAAATACCAGCGACTTCTTTGGATCTTCGGTTTCAATTAGTGGCGATTATTTGATTGTGGGCGCATATCAAGAAGACGAAAATGCGGCGGGTGCTTCTACTCTTTCAAATTCTGGCTCTGCATATATTTTCAAAAACACTGCTGGCACTTGGGCGCAACAACAAAAAATTGTTGCTTCAGATCGGTCTGCAGCAGACTTTTTCGCATACTCTGTTGCTATAAGTGGCGATTATGCAATTGTTGGCGCTTATTCAGAGGACGAAAATGCATCTGGTAGTGGAACTTTAGCAGAGGCAGGCTCTGCATATATTTTTCTAAGATCTGGAACTACTTGGTCTCAGGCACAAAAAATTGTGGCCTCTGATCGTGCAGCTTCTGATTATTTCGGTTTTTCTGTTGCAATTAGTGGCAATTTCGCTATTGTTGGAGCATATCAAGAAGACGAAAATGCTAGCGGTGGCGCAACTTTAGCGGCTGCTGGTTCTGCTTATATTTTTGTAAATAATGCAGGAACTTGGTCGCAGGCAAATAAAATTGTAAATACCGATAGAGCAGCAGGCGACCAGTTTGGTTATTCAGTTTCAATAAGTGGCGATTATGCTTTGATTGGTGCAAATCTAGAAGATGAGGATGCTGCCGGAGCAAATAACATGTTTAGTGCTGGTTCAGCATATATTTTTAAAAATACTGCCGGATCATGGGCACAGCAACAAAAAATAGTTCCAACCGATCGTGGTAATTCTGACCTTTTTGGAACCGCTGTTGCAATGAGTGGAACAAGTATTCTCGTAGGAGCATATCAGGAAGACCATGATGCTACTGGCGCAAATCCATTTAATAGTGCAGGCTCAGTTTATTTCTTTGGTCCTGCAGGTGCAGAAATTAATGTTAAGCAAAATCTTACGAATATCGCTGATGGTGGCTCTTATGATTTTGGGAATGTTGTAGCCGGTAACAGTAGCGGAGCAATTACATTTACTATTGGAAATGTAGGTTCTGCCGATCTTTCTCTTACTGGAACACCAAAAATTGAAATCTCCGGAGTTAATTCTGCATACTTTACAGTAGTTCAAACTGCTGTTACATCTCCTGTTGCGGCGGCAAGCTCTACCTCTTTTACAATTTCCTTTAACCCAGGTGCAGTTGCATCATTCTCGGCACAAATTAGTATTGCAAACGATGACTCGGATGAAAATCCTTATAATTTTGTAATAAATGGAACCGGAACTAAAATTCCTCAAACAATAACAAACTTTGGTGCAATAACTGCAAAAACTTATGGCGATGCTCCGTTTGTAGTATCTGCCATTGCATCTTCTGGTCTCGATGTTGTATTTACCAGTTCTGACCCAACAGTGGCAACATGTACTGGAACCAATGGAACAACAATAACAATTCTAAAAGCTGGAAATTGCGACATTAGAGCAAATCAAGCAGGAAATGCTTTGTTTGATGCTGCACCTCAAGTTGTTCAGGCATTAACAGTTAATACAAAAACTATTACTGTAACTGCACAAGAAAAAACCAAAATATATGGCGATGCAGATCCTTTACTAACTTACACTTTTACCCCAGCACTTGTTGTGGGCGACAATTTTACTGGTGCGCTTACTAGAGTTGCTGGCGAATGTGGTGTTTGTTACGCAGAAATTCAGCAGGGAACGCTTGCTTTAAATATAAATTATACACTTGTTTATGTTCCTGCTGATTTAATTATTAATAAAAGACCTGTTTCTGTTACCGCAACTGCTGGTCAAAACAAAGTTTATGGTGCAGGAAATCCTTCTTATTCTTATTCTATAACAAGCGGATCTTTAGCGTTTAGCGATGGCTTTTCGGGTTCTTTAACTAGAGTTGCTGGCGAAAATGTTGGCAACTATGCAATTCAGCAAGGTACTCTTGCCATTAATGCAAACTATATTTTGACTTTTGTAAGTAATAATTTTCAAATCACTCAAAAACCAATTACAATATCAGTTGACCCATTCCAATCAAAAATATATCGTCAGGCAAATCCTACTTATACATATATTGCCTCTCCTGCATTAGTTTCGGGGGATACATTTTCTGGCTCACTAATTCGTGAAGCTGGCGAGAATGTAGGATTTTATGAAATTTTGCAAGGAAGTTTAACAGCTGGTAGTAATTACATATTGACTTATAATTCAGATGATTTTGAAATTGAACAAAAACCAATAACAGTAATGGTTTATACAAACCAATTTAAAACTTATGGACAAACCAATCCTATTTATGCCTACTATCTAGTAGGAAGTTTAGAAATTGGAGATTCTTTTACTGGTGTTCTTGGTCGAATTGCTGGCGAAAATGTGGGTTTATACCCAATAAATATGGGCACATTAAGTGCTGGACCTAACTACAATTTAACAATCAATTCTCAAAATTTTGAAATTTTAATAAGACCAATTACCGTAACTATCGATGCAAACCAAACAAAGACGTATGGAAATTCTGATCCAACATTAACTTATTCATTAAGTTCTGCTCTAATTAGTGGTGATAGCTTTACTGGCTCTGTTGTTCGGCAAGTTGGTGAAAATATTGGTTTTTATACTATTCAACAAGGAAGTTTAGCATTAAGTTCAAATTATAGTATGTCTTTTGTTGAAGATGATTTCGAAATAACAATTAAACCAATTGTTGTAACTGCTAATCCAAATCAATTTAAATATTATGGGAATGCCGATCCTATTTTCACATATTCAGTTACTGGAAGTTTAGCTTTTAGCGACGTTTTTTCCGGTTCATTAACAAGAGTAGCTGGCGAAAATACAGGATTATATGCAATTCAGCAAGGCAGTTTGTCTTTAAACTCCAATTATAATTTGACATATAATAGTGCTAATTTTGAAATTCTTGGAGTTCATATAATTGTAACTGTTGACCCAAATCAGTCAAAAGAATATGGACAATCAGATCCTATCTACACATACACCTACACAGGAACATTAGCTGTTGGCGACGACTTTACTGGTTCTTTAGGTAGGACTACTGGCGAAGATGTTGGATTATATGAAATTACCCAGGGAGATTTAGCACTTAATCAAGATTACTCAATTGAGTTTATTACTGATGATTTTGAGATTACTACAAAACCAATTGCCGTTACAGCGGATGCAAATCAAACAAAAATATACGGTGATTCAGATCCGGCATTTACTTATTCAATTGTAGGAATCCTAGAAACTGGCGATGACTTTTCTGGTGAATTATCACGTGTGGCTGGTGAAAATATTGGAACTTATGCAATTCAACAAGGAAATCTAAGCTTAAGCTCAAATTATGACTTAAGTTATGTTGGTGATGATTTTGAAATCACTATTAAAGCATTAACCGTAACAGCAGATCCAGGACAAACTAAAGAGTATGGCGCTGACGACCCAGTATTCACTTATGGTACTTCAGAACCATTGGTAGTCGGCGATGCATTTACTGGAATTCTCGACAGAGAATTTGGCGATGATGCTGGTCTCTATGCAATTAATCAGGGCTCTTTATTATTGAATTCAAATTATAACTTAAGCTTTGTTAGTAATGATTTTGAAATTATTAAAGCAACTCCAATAATTGATTGGCAAAATCCTGAAGATATTTATACCAATACAGTATTAAGTAGTACCCAACTAAATGCATTTGCTGGTATTGCAGGTTCTTATGTTTACGACCCAGCTGCTGGCACTCTTCTTTCCTTTGGAACGAATCAGGAATTGAATGTAAGCTTTACTCCAAGCGATGCATTAAATTATAATATTGCTTATAAAACTGTTTACATAAATGTTTTATGGCCTGTTAACTTAAATGAGGTAAATAATAACCAAATTTCAATTTATCCTAATCCTACAAACGGAATTGTTTGGTTTGATTTACCTATTGGAACAGTTTCTGAAATTCAAATTTGTGATGTCAGCGGAAAAATCATTTTTAACGAAACAAATATCAGCAGTTTTATAGATTTGTCAGATTTACCAGCAGGTGTTTATATTGTTGATCTTAAAACAGATAAAAACAATTATAGAACTAGAGTTGTATTACAATAAGTTAGACTGCATTAAAATGTGATTAGCTGTGCGTTAACACAAAGTGTATTTCTTACAGCTTTCAGCAAAAATAAATGGTTATATATGGTTCAATTAAGTTATTGGACTAATATATAACCATTTACTATTTATATTAATGAAAATAATAACGAAAAACATTTGAAATTTATTTTAAGTATCGTTAATTTGAATATCTTTACCTTGTTTAAACATATTTAGAATTAGCCTATTTTATATTGTTTAGTCAAAAAAGCATTAATAATAACTATTATAAAGTTCGCATGAAAAACATTAAATATTTACTAATAGTTCTTTTTTTCAGTTTTGCAATACCAACCCAAGCTCAGAACTGGGATCAGATAGTTAAAGCTTGTGCTTCGGATCGTTCTGCGGATAGTTATTACGGTTATTCTGTTTCAATAAGTGGCGATTATGCAATTGTTGGTGCCGATGGAGAAGATTTTGATGCAAATGGTTTGAATAGAAAAATAAATGCTGGTGCTGCATACATTTTACACAATACTGGAGATACTTGGGTCGAAATTCAAAAGCTAGTAGCATCTGATAGAAATGTTTTTGATTATTTTGGATGTTCGGTGGCTATAAGTGGCGACTATGCAATTGTTGGTGCAAACATGGAGGATGAGGATGCTTTAGGATCTGATTTTAGAGTTAATTCAGGTTCTGCGTATATTTTTTATAATAATGCTGGAACTTGGACAGAAACACAGAAATTAGCTTCAAATGACAGACAATTTGACGACTATTTTGGAAGTGCAGTAGCTATAAGTGGAAATGTTGCAATTATAGGTAGTTATTTTGAAGATCAAAATCTTATAGGTTTAGATAGTTTACCAAATTCGGGATCTGCATACATTTTTACAAATAATTTTGGCACATGGACTCAAACCAAAAAACTAATTGCATCAGACCGATCTGAGGCCGACTATTTTGGCTATTCTGTTGCTATTGATGGTGATTATGCAATTGTTGGTGCCTACGCCGAAGATGAAAATATTACAGGCGGAGAAACTTTTTTGGAATCTGGATCGGCATACATTTTTAAAAATACAGCAGGAAATTGGATTTAAACACAAAAGATTGTAGCAGCCGATAGAGCCGCAACGGATTTCTTCGGATATTCTGTTTCAATTAGCGGCAATTACGCTATTGTTGGTGCCTATAATGAAGACGAAGACGCATCAAATGATTCAACTTTGGATGGTGCAGGGTCTGCATATATTTATGAAAACATTGCTGATGTTTGGACTCAAGTTACAAAGATTACAAATTCGGACAGGAGTATCTTAGATCAATTTGGCTATTCTGTTTCAATAAGTGGCGATTACATAGTTGTTGGTGCAAATTTAGAAGATGAGAATTCAATGCATTTAAACACAATGCATTCTGCTGGCTCTGCTTATGTTTTTAGAAATATTGCGGGAAATTGGTCGGAATGCAACAAAATCACTCCTCTTGACAGGCAAGTAAATGACTTATTCGCAGCTTCTGTAGCTATCGACGGAATAAATATTATTGCGGGAACAATAATGCAGCAATACGATGCAAACGGAGAAAACGAAATTCAAGCTTCTGGCGCTGCTTATATTTTTAAGTTGGCACTCCGCGACATAAAACTAAAAAAAGATATTACATATATCCCGTTTTCAAGCGATTATTTTATGGAGTTTGTTACTGCCGGCACCAGTAGTGGGCCAGTCGCGTTTACTGTTGAGAATATGGGCATTAGTAATCTTCATCTTAGCGGTAATCCAAAAATTATTATGGATGGTATTGATAGTCCATTTTTTACTCTTGATCAAACACTGCTGGAATCGGACATTGAACCGCTAGCGTCTTCAGATTTTACCATTACTTTTAATCCAGATTCTGCCCGAAATTATGCTGTACAAATAAGCATCACAAATGATGATGAGTTTGAAAATCCATTCTATTTTATTCTCTATGGCATTGGAGGAAAAATCCCACAAACAATTAATGATTTTGACAATATCACTGTTAAAACTTATGGTGATGAACCGTTTCTGGTTTCAGCATCTGCTACTTCGGGACTTAATGTGATATTTACAAGTTCAGACGAATCTGTTGCATTGTGTTCAGGTGTAAACGGCTCTATCATTACCATTATTGGCGCTGGAACCTGTGATATTTTTGCCAATCAACCCGGCAATCTATTGTATGATGTTGCTCCACAAGTTGCGCAACAATTAATCGTAAATCCAAAAGAAATCACTGTTTATGCAGATGCTAAAACTAAAACATTTGGCGATGCCGATCCTGAGTTTACGTATTCATACACACCGCAACTTATAATAGGTGATAGTTTTAGTGGGTCACTAACTCGTGTTGCTGGCGAAAATGCAAACTTTACTTACGAAATTCTACAATCTAATCTTAGTGCTGGTGATAACTATACGATTACCTACATCTCCGAAAATCTGACTATCTTACCTAGACCAATTACCATAACTGTAAATCCGGGACAAAACAAAATTTATAGTCAGGCAAATCCCGCAGTTTACACTTATATTCTTTCTTCTGGAACACTTATTGGTGCCGACAGTTTTTCTGGGGCGCTAACTAGAGAGCTTGGCGAAAATGTTGGAATTTACCCAATACTAATAGGAACATTATCACTTAATGCGAATTATCAACTTAGTTTTATCGCAGATAATTTTGAAATTACAGAAAAGGCTATCATTGTTACTGCTAATCCTGGTCAATCCAAAGTTTATGGCTTACCTGATTTAACTTTTTCATACACTCTTTCAGAATTTCCGTTATCGGGAAATACTTTTACAGGTGCACTTGGCAGAGAAACCGGCGAAGATGTTGGATATTATCCAATAAATATAGGCACACTTTCATTAGGAATTAACTATTCTATAATATTTGTCTCCAATGATTTTGAAATTACTAAAAAACAACTTAACGTAAATGTTTATCCCGACCAATATAAGCAATATGGCGAAACTGATCCAGAATTATTCTATTGGATAAACGGGGCTCTTGTCACTGGCGATAGCTTTAGTGGCACTTTGGGTAGAGAACCTGGCGAGGCTCCAGGATTTTATGAAATCAATATAGGAAGTCTGTGTGCTGGTTCAAATTATAATCTCACTATCATCCCGCAAGATTTTGAAATAACAATTATGTCGATTGTTGTCATTGCTGATCAAGATCAAACAAAAATTTATGGAAATTCAGATCCAGTATTTAGCTACAGCTACTATGGAACCCTCACCAATGGAGATAGTTTTATAGGAAATCTTAATAGAACTGCAGGTGAAAACATCGGAAATTATCAGATTAATCAAGGAACATTGGCTTTAAATTCAAATTACACTCTAAATTTCATATCAAATTCCTTTGAAATAATTCAGCGTCCTATAACAGTAGTTGCTGATGCAGGTCAATCAAAAATATACGGACAGGAAAATCCTCTAGTATATTCATATTCAATCACCGAAGGATCATTAGTTGGGACAGATAGTTTTACAGGTGCAATTAATAGAAATAGCGGAGAAGAAGCAGGACTATATACAATTCATCAGGGGAACTTAAATCTAAACTTCAACTATACCATTACTTATGTGTCTAATAATTTTGAAATATTTGCTACCCCAATTACTGTAATTGCAAATGCTAATCAATCAAAAACTTATGGAGATAACGATCCAGTATTCACATATACAACTAATATTACTCCTGTTTACGGTAATTATTTTTCAGGAACATTATCTCGTGAGGAAGGTGAAAATACGGGCAATTATCAAATCAATTTAGGAAATCTTAGTCTTGGTACAAATTACCTAATTAATTTCGTTGCTGCCGATTTCGAAATCCTAACTAAAGACATTATAGTTACTGCAGATGACAGTCAAAACAAAGAATTTGGTGAGGCTGATCCAACTTTTACCTACACTACAAATATCTCAATTGCCCCTTGGGATAGTTTTACTGGAGATTTAAACAGAGAATTTGGTGAAAATGCTGGGTTCTATGAGATTTATCAAGGAACACTGGCTGTAAATTCTAATTATAATCTAATTTATGTGTCGGCAGATTTTGAAATTACTAAAGCTACTCCTGAAATCATTTGGGAAAACCCTGCAGACATGTACAATAACGTAGCACTTTCAGAAATACAACTTAACGCAACTGCAAATAATGATGGAAGTTTTGCTTACAATCCTGATTTTGGAACATTTATGGAAGTTGGTGATAACCAACCACTCTCAACTATTTTTACTCCAGCAGATGCAATAAATTACTTTTCAGTAGAAAAAACAGTTTATATAAATGTGCTTTTAGGTGTAAGTGTCGAAGAAAATATGCATTCTGAAATTAGTGTTTATCCTAATCCTACTAACGGTATTATTAATTTTGATTTTGCTGATAATACTGTAAAATACGTAACCATTACTGATATTACAGGAAAAACAATCTCACTAAAATCCGATATTCAAGCAAACGAAAGCATCGATTTATCAATGAATCCTGCTGGAGTTTATTTTGCGATAATTCAAACAAACGACAAGATTATAACAATAAAAATTGTATTGCAATAATTGTAAGACAAGCCGCTGACGCACGATTTCATTGTGTGGTATAATTAAAAGATAAAATCTTCTGGCAGCAGAGTGACTAATCTAAACCTTCTCACGGTAAAATCCTACTTTAGCTAATAAGTTTAGTAGAACGCCAGTGTGCAAAATTTTTAAAAGAATCCCCAATGTTATAGTCTAGCGGACTTTAACGTCAGTAAAAGAAGAAAAGTAGAATCTCTAATTTGTCCAGAGGACATAAACAGTTTTCTAAAAAGCGAGTACATTAAAAAGTTCGGGTTTGCCCCAATTATGCCTTGTGGGATTTTTGTATTGTGACACAATTTTATTAAGTTTGCACCGTCAAATTTTAACACATATTTTATGTACAGAACACATACCTGCGGCGAATTACGCAAAGAAAATATCGGACAAAAAGTTACATTATGCGGATGGGTACAACTTAAACGCGATAAAGGCGGAATGATTTGGATCGATTTGCGAGACAGATATGGCATTACCCAACTTGCCGTTGAATCAACAAATACCAGTGCCGAAATTCTTGCTAAAATTGACAGTGTGGGGCGTGAATTTGTAATTCAGGTTACTGGTGAAGTAATTGAAAGATATAGTAAAAACGACAAAATCCCAACTGGAGATGTCGAAATTAAGATCGAAGATTTGAAAATTCTAAGCGAATCAGAAACGCCACCATTTACAATTATCGATAATACAGATGGTGGTGACGAATTGCGCATGAAATATCGTTATTTAGACATTCGGCGTAATCCAGTTAAAAATGCTTTGTTGTTGCGTCATCGAATGGCTCAGGAAATTCGCAAATATCTCGATGCTCAGAATTTTGTAGAAGTAGAAACTCCGGTTCTTATAAAATCTACTCCCGAAGGAGCACGCGATTTTGTGGTTCCTTCAAGAATGAATCAGGGTGAATTTTATGCATTGCCTCAATCTCCGCAGACATTTAAGCAACTGCTGATGATTGCCGGAATGGACAGATATTTTCAGATTGTAAAATGTTTCCGCGACGAAGATTTACGTGCCGATCGTCAACCCGAATTTACACAAATAGACTGCGAAATGTCTTTCGTTGAGCAGGAAGATATCCTCAATATTTTTGAAGGACTTACAAAATACCTTTTCAAAACCATAAGAGAAGTTGAGATAGATTATACATTTCCTCGCATGCCATACAGCGAAGCTATGGAAAAATATGGTAACGACAAACCAGACATTCGCTTTGGAATGACAATTACCGACATAAGCGAAAATGTAAAAGGAAAAGACTTTATAGTTTTCGATTCTGCCGAATATATTGGAGGTATTTGTTTGCCTAATGGTAGTGAATATACTCGCAAACAGATAGATGAGCTTACCGAATTTGTAAAAATCCCGCAAATTGGAGCTAAAGGACTTGTATATTGCAAATTCAATTCAGATGGTAGTTTTAAATCGTCGGTAGATAAATTTTATTCAGAAGAAGACTGGAGAGTAATTGCGGCCAAAATGAATGCTCAAATCGGCGATATGATTCTGATTCTTGCCGGCGAAAAAGAGAGAACTTTACATGGCTTAAGCGAACTGAGATTGAGATTAGGTAATGAGCTTGGATTAAGACCGAGAGATACTTTTGCTCCATTGTGGGTTGTAGAATTTCCATTATTGGAATTCGATGCTGATTCGGGAAGATATCACGCAAAACATCATCCATTTACTTCACCTTTTGATGAGGATATCAAGTTGTTCGAAACTGATCCAGGTCAAATCCGCGCAAAAGCCTACGATCTTGTTATTAATGGTGTCGAAATTGGTGGTGGTTCTATTCGTATTTTCAATAAAGATTTGCAAGCTTTGATGTTTAAAAACCTAGGCTTTTCAAAAGAAGATGCCGAAGCTCAATTTGGATTCTTAATGAATGCCTTTAAATTTGGCGCACCTCCTCATGGCGGAATTGCATTCGGCTTCGACAGACTTTGCTCAATGTTTGGTGGTGTTGACTCGATTAGAGACTACATTGCATTTCCAAAAAACAACTCAGGCAGAGACGTAATGATTGACAGTCCATCAAATCTATCACAAGCACAACTAGATGAGTTGGGAATAAAACTAAAGTAAGTACATAATTCCGGACAGTATCGGGATCGTAGCTATTCTTCTTTTTTTAACACAAAAACACTATCCTCCGCGACGGACCACGAATGGATTGACTGGTGTTACCGTTTTTTATTTTTTATTTTTTTTACTCTCTTTACTGTTTACTTCTTTTACTATTTACTATTTTTCCAGGTATTTCCGCCCATCAATCTCACAATCCATATTTTTTTGTATTTTTGGCAAAATCCTTATTGAAATGAGCAGAGCAAAGAACAAAAAAGATCAAATACAGGAAATAAAAACTCCTGAAAAGAAGTTTGAAAAAGCCTCAAGGTTATTTTTTGACTGGAAGCCAATAGTAGTTTTAACAGTTTTTGCATTTATTCTTTACGCAAACACCCTAAATAACGATTATGCTCTCGACGACGCAATTGTTATTACAAACAACCAGTTTACACAGAAAGGAACAGACGGAATTTCGGACATTTTCAAATATGATACTTTTACCGGCTTTTGGCTAACAAGCTATACGGGAAAAACAGCAGAGCAAATTCAGGAGGAGAAAAAACTTGTTGCCGGTGGTCGTTATCGTCCCCTATCTCTCGCAACATTTGCTTTAGAGGTAGAGATTTTCGGCAAAAACATTAAGGATGCAAACGGTAAGGTAGTTTATAAAGGCAACCCATTTATAAGTCATCTAATCAATATAATTTTATATCTGCTAACAACAATTCTGTTGTTTATGATTCTGAAAAAAATGTTTCCGCCAGACAGCGATAAAAAATGGTATCTCAGCATGCCAATGATAGTAAGTTTGCTATTTTTGGCTCATCCAATCCACACCGAAGCAGTAGCAAATATTAAAGGAAGAGACGAAATTATGACTTTATTTGGTTCGTTGGCTGCACTTTGGTTTACATTAAAATATCTCGACACTAAAAAAGTTTACAATCTTATATTATCATCTCTATCTTTATTACTTGGCTTACTCTCCAAAGAAAATGCAATTACATTTCTAGCAGTGATTCCAATTACGGTTTACTATTTTACCAAACACAGCTTTAAAAAGAATTTACTTGCAAGTTTTCCACTGTTTCTTGCAGCAGGAATTTTCCTTATTATCAGAGGAAATATTCTTGGAATGGGTGGCGGCGAAAAAGAAATCGCAACCGAAATAATGAACAATCCTTTTATTCATGCAACAGGATCTGAGAAATTGGCAACAATTTTCTTTACACTATGGATGTACGTTAAACTATTGATTTTCCCTCATCCATTAACTTATGATTATTATCCTAACCAGATAGAAATTATCAACTGGAGTAATCCTGGAGCATTTTTGCCCCTTATATTTTATATTGCAATAGGTGTTTTTGCTGTTTATGGAATGATTAAAAAGAAAGATGTTTTTTCATACTCTATTTGGTTTTATCTGCTACCACTTTCGGTTGTGTCAAACCTTTTCTTTCCAGTTGGCACCTTTATGAATGAGCGTTTTGTCTTTATTTCCTCAATTGGATTCTGCATTTTAATTGGCTGGCTGATTTATACTTATATTCCTAAGCTAATTAAGAATTTGCAATCCTCAAGTTATGCAATAGGCTTTATACTTATTGTGATTTTAGGATTATACTCGGTTAAAACAATTAGTCGGAATAAAGCATGGGAAAGCGATTTGGTTTTATTTACAACCGATGTTGAGGTTTCAGTAAACTCTGCTAAAAGTAATTGTTCGGCTGGCGGAAAGCTAATTGAGGAAGCACAAAAGCCAGAGAATAAAAACAATAAAGCCGTTCACGATGAAATGTGCTTGCGTGCAATTGGATATCTTGAAAGATCTATCGAAATTTATCCCGACTATGTAGATGCTCTTAATTTGCTTGGAAACGCACACTATGAGTATAATTTCAATGTAACAAAGGCTCTGCATTATTATTCACTGGTTCTTAAAAACAAACCATTTCATAATATTGCTTACGGAAATGCTAGAATTGTATTGCAAAATGTGTTCGGGTTATTAAATTCAAAATCAACACAAAATACGCCCGAAGAAATTATAGGCGCATGTTATGAAATTACTAAAGTGCAACCCGAATTTGGCGAAGCATATCATCTAATGGGAACTCTTTATGGGAAATATTTAAATAAGATTGATTCTGCCTATGTGTATCTCGAAAAGGCAAAAGGCTGCAATTTTCAAAAAGATGCAGGGTTTTATCGCGATTTGGGGGTCGCCTATGGAATGTCAGGTAAATTTGCAGATGCTTTAACCAACTTTTTAATGGCAATAGAACTCGATCCTAATGATTTTCAGACTTACTTTAATGCAGGTGTTACATATCAGCAATTAGGCGATTTAAAAAATGCAAATTTATATATTTCAAAGTCAAACGAATTAAAACAAAAACAAGTAGCACAATGATAAATGGTAAAAAATTAATAATTGTTCTTCCTGCATACAATGCCGAGCTTACATTGGAACAAACTTATGCCGAAATTCCTTTCGATATCGTTGATGATGTTATTTTAGTTGATGATAATTCAAAAGACAATACTGTAGGAAAGGGAAAAGAACTTGGGATAAAAAATATTTTTGTACACGATGTAAACAAGGGTTATGGTGGAAATCAAAAGACGTGTTACAATAATGCGCTTGATCTTGGTGCTGATATTGTAATTATGCTGCATCCAGATTATCAATATACTCCAAAGCTTATTCAATCAATGGCTTATCTTATTGCCAACGATGTTTATCCCGTTGTTTTAGGTTCGAGAATTCTTGGTCGCGGTGCTTTAAAAGGAGGCATGCCTTTATATAAATATGTATTTAACCGTTGGCTTACGTTCACTCAAAATGTGTTGATGCAACAAAAACTATCCGAATATCATACAGGATACAGAGCTTTTTCAGGTGATGTTTTAAAAGCAATAAATTACAATGCCAATTCTGATGATTTTGTGTTCGACAATCAGATGCTGGCTCAAATATTCTATGCAGGATACGAAATTGCAGAAATTACCTGTCCTACAAAATATTTTGACGAAGCTTCATCTATAAACTTTGAACGAAGTGTAAAATATGGTTTGGGCGTAATTGCAACTTCTTTGGATTATTTTTTCAATAAACTTGGACTTGTAAAATCTGAGATATTTAAATCACTAAAAAAACAGTCTAATGCAGACATTGGATAAAATTCTTGATATAGATTTCCCAATTATTCTTGCGCCCATGTTTTTGGTTACCACTCCCGAAATGGTAATGATTGCGCTTGATAATAGAATATCAGGAGCTATCCCAGCTATGAATTTTCGAAAGGATGGAGATTTAAAAAAGGTAATTCTTGAAATTAAATCACATTCCAATAAATCATTTGGTATAAACCTTATTGCTAACAAGTCGAATACTCGATACAAAAAACAACTGTCGGAGATATTAGAAGCTGCACCAGCTTATGTTATTTCATCTCTGGGTAATCCAAAAGAACTTATTTGTGAGGCTCACAAACAGGGAATTAAAGTATTTTGTGATGTTGTTGATTTGAAATATGCTAAAAAGGCAGAAGACCTTGGGGCAGACGCATTAATTGCTGTTAATTCTATGGCTGGTGGACACAGTGGAATTTTTACTCCAATAGAATTGATAAATATCCTTACTGCAAATTGTAAAATTCCTATAATTAATGCAGGCGGAGTAGCAAGTGCTGACGACTTATCAAAAATAATGAAGATCGGTGCGGCAGGAGCTTCAATTGGGACAATTTTTATTGCTTCAGATGAATGTCCGGTTTCAAGTGAATACAAAAATGCTCTAATTAGCTATGGCAAAAATGATATTGTACTCACAAAGAAACTTTCAGGAGCTTCTACAACTGTTATCAATACAGATTATGTTAAAAGTATTGGAACTAAACCAAATATTTTGGAGAGCTTAATAAGTAAAAATACTTTTCTCAAGAAATCTGCAAAATCCCTTATTACTTTAATGGGTATGAATAAACTTGAAAAAGCAGCTTTTACGGCTACATATAAAACCGTTTGGTGTGCTAGTGTTTCCATAGAAAACATACGAGAAATCCGACCACTTGCAGAAATTATCAAAGAACTTGCAAAAAAAACAGTATAAAAGCAAAAAAAAAATATAAAAATTGTCGTATTATTAAAATTAAGTCTATATTTGCCAAATCAATTTATTATTAATAATTATTATGAACACAGGAACAATTAAATTTTTTAACGAAACTAAAGGTTTCGGTTTTGTTAAAGACAACGCTAGCGGACAAGAGTATTTTGTACATGTATCAGGTCTCGTTGACAAAGTAAAAGAAAATGATGAAGTAACTTTCGACCTTCAAGAAGGTAGAAAAGGTTTAAATGCAGTAAATGTTAAATTAGCTTAATTTAAAATGCATAACATCTACAAAAGCCTTGCAAACGCAAGGCTTTTTTTTTGAAATATTGTCAAAAAAATCAAACACATAAATCTTGTCGATAAGTTTATAAAGCATTGAACGACTGTATTATCTTTTGGGTTTATCTATTATGTCCTTTTTACAAATAATTATAAGCAAAATGATCAGCGTCTTGATATGTTAAAACTGAAAGTATCAATTTGTTTCAGTTTTTTTGACATTGCAAAATTTTATGACAGAATTGACAGCTTTGTATCTAGAACCCTCAAAAACAATAAAAACACTTTTGCCAAATTGATCAACACTTTCGATGTCCAAAATTTTCTAACTTTACAAGGCACCTAAAGAATTACAAAATATTTTTACAAAAACTTGATAATTAAAAAAAATATCTTAATTTTGTATACAATTTAAATAAGTTATCACCAAACAATCTAATTAAACTTTACATTTACACAATTATTTTATGAAAAAGAATAAATATTTAATTCTAACACTTTTTGTGCTTATTTCTCTATTTTCGTGCCAGAAAGATGAATATGTTGATGAAATCAAGGAGACAATCTGGAGAATTTCTATTAGTTGGAGCAATGACTCTGAAAGAGTTATTATTATGAAGTTTAATGCAGATGGAACAAACTCAAGAGATGGTGATTGGGAAATAAAAAGGGAAAGATTGAATTTCTCCTCTTTGCATCCATATTCATCAGCAATGTATGTTGATACGACTAAATATTATGGGAAATATAATGGTTTGGAAACGATGTCTGGTTTGAGTGATTATATTACCAGTACTGGAGATACTCTTACAGGCAAATGGGATGCCCAAAAAATAGTTTTTGGTTCTGATTTATTTACTGATTCAAGAGATGGTTATACATATAAAACAGTAACAATTGGAACTCAAACCTGGATGGCTGAAAATTTGAATTACAGAAATCCAACAGGTACAAAGTATTACAACAATGATTCTCTTCAAAATTGTGGATATGGCAGACTTTACACATGGGATGCTGCTATTCAATCCTGTCCAGATGGCTGGCGTTTACCATCTGATAATGATTGGGCAACTCTTGTTGAATATCTCGGTGGAGATGACTATGCGGGGCGTGAGTTAAAAG
>JBBQCZ010000031.1:0-30211 GCA_038319215.1 Bacteroidales bacterium
AGTTGTGGCTAATTGTCCGTCCCATTTAATTGCACCATCTGGGAAGAATGGGAGTAGCATATTTCCAATCGGTTTGAGCATTGAACTTGGTAAAAATGAGAATCCGAACAATACTGCCAAAAGAATATACTGAGGTAATAAAATCCAAAATGGTGCTTCTTTTACGGTTCGGTGTTCGTCTTTTAGCTGTCCAAGGAAAATGGTATGAATCAACCTAAAACAATATAAGAAAGTTATTATTCCCGAGAAAAATAAAACGCCACCTTGTAAAAACCATTGTTTCTCCATAACTGCTTGGTAAAATAGCCATTTTCCTGAGAATCCTGTTAGAGGTGGTATCCCTGCCAAAATAATAATTCCGATTAGAACTGAGAAAAATGAGAAAGGCATATTTTTGATAAGTCCTCCCATTTTGTACATGTCTTTAGTTTTTACTCTCCAAACAACTCCACCGATTGCTAAGAACAACAATGCTTTAATCATAAAATGTGTAATGGAGAATGATATTGCAGTTAGCCATCCTAGGTGAGACATTAAACTTAGTCCAAAAACTGCGTATCCTAAGGCTCCAATACTTGAATAAGCAAGTAGTTTTTTTGCGTCTTCTTGGAATGCTGCCATCATATTTCCCATAACAGCGGTTATTGCTCCAATCCAACTTAATAAATATGGTATGCTAACTTTGCCAATATATTGTTCTCCCATAGCCATCAATAAAAGTAGAAGTCCAAAAACTCCGGCTTTTAGTAGAATTGCCGAAACCATCGGCGAAACATCTGCTTCTGCTTCGGCATGTGCGCCCGGTAACCAAATATGTAAACCAATAGAAGCCGTTTTTGTCATAAATCCTATAGCCAATAGCACAAATACTAAAGGAGCATATTCTGTAACTTGAGATAATATTGATAATGTTAAATCTGCTTTTCCAATTGATGCAATTCCAAAACCTGCCATAATTAAATATGCGCCACCCATCGAAAAGAGCATATAACTTAATGCATGTGTGATTGATTTTTTGCCTCTTAAAATTAAAAAGTATGAACCTATTGTCATTAGTTCCCAAGAGTAGAAAAACTCCAGTGTTGATTTCGCTTCAATTAGTCCAATTAGTCCAGCAAACATGATTAGGGCAAAAGGAAAAAATCCTAAACGCTTGCCTCTATATGCGTAGCCTGCTAATAAAGTCAATATTCCACCTATTAAGAAGATTGCGGCAAAAATTCTACTTATATCTGAGTATGACTGATAATTTAAATAGAAATATAAAGCCAATCCCAATATTGCAAGTGTGTTTTTGACAAATACTGGTAAAAACTCAATCAAAACAAAAGCCAAAGCAAAAGCAAGTGGAATATAGTTTATCAGTTTCCCGTATGCGTGGTTCATACTTGTAAAATATCCAGCAGTTAGAACCGAAGCTGCAAATAATATAACTGGAATAATTTTATTTAATTTAATGACTGGTTTAATTTCTGATGGTAATTCAAGTTTGATAGCATAACCCAACCATTTAAACATATAACTTGCTTCGAGCAGAGAACCAATTAGTATTGCAGCTACCCAAATAAAATTATGAGAGTTTGAAAGGTTCATAATTAATTCCCATTTTCCGAAGAATGATGGGAAAGGAGGAAGTCCAACCAATGCAAAAATAAATAATCCAAAAGCCACAAGTAATATTTTGTTATGACGTAATGCCGACCAATCGCGAATATTATTTGCTTTAATTATTCCTGAAATCCAAAATAATCCTGCTTTTGCAAAATAGTGACTTATAAGTATTGAAAGGACAATAAAGTTAGTCATTTCGCCAATTACAGAAGATAGCCCAATAACTGCCATTAATAAACCAATTTGCGAAATTGATGAATATCCCAAAAGTCTGTTTGGATTTGTTTGCTTCATTCCCATTAAATTTGAAGCTACAAAAGTTATCATTCCAATTGCTGCAATAATGTATTGGAATTGGTCTGTTGCAATAGGAATGAGTTTCATAAAAACATAAACAGAAGCAGTTGCAAAAGCCGAAGAAATTAAAGCGCTAATTCCAGCATCTGCACCTTCGTAAACATCAAGTCCCCATCCGTTTGCTGGAAAAGGCTTGAGCTCTAAAACGATTGCCATAATAACTAAGAATACTGCGACAGACGAACCTTTAATTAGATTCAAATCTTGCTGAAGCATTCCATCAATATTTAAAGTCCCAGTAAAATAATAAAGGAATATAGTTCCTAATAATAAAATGCCAGAAATGATTCCACCTGCAAGCATATATTTGAAACCAGAGCTAATGCTTTTAACATTTTGCGAAAGAATTATTAACCCAGCAACAGCAATACTACTAATTTCCATAAAAACAAATAGGTTAAATAAATCGCGAGTCATCACAATTACATTTAATCCCATAATTAGTAAAAGAAGAGCAATAAATGCATTTGAGCCCACATCTTTAAGCTTTCTAAACAAATAAACACCGCCAATAAGTCCCATAATATTTATAAGACTTGTAAAAATAGCTTCCTCTTTACCCATGAGGAGATTAATTGAGAATGGCGGTTTAAATGCTGCTGTAAAAATCTGAGCTGCTTCTTGCTGACCTACTAAAAAGCCATGTAACCACTGAAGGGAAACGAAACTAACAAATCCCAAAGCTAACATGCTTAGATATCCAGCTATATTCTTTCCTTTTTTGCTAAAAAAGCCTGAGGTAAATGCAACACCAAGCAAGACTGCAACAATATAAATAGGATTTACCATTTTAAATCTTTATAATCGTTAATAAATAATGATTTTTTCTCTTTGTAAAGTTTAAGTGCATAAACCAATAACAATGATGTTACACCAAGTCCGATAACAATTGAGGTTAAAACCAATGCTTGTGGTAACGGGTCAACAACTTTTGCAACAGAATTTGTTTGTAAATCTACAGAGTCAAGTATTGGTGCAGTTTTATTTTTTAAATAACCAATCGCAACTATAATAATGTTGAGACCTGTATCAAACAAAGTAAATGATAATATTATTTTAATAATATTTTTTTGCGATAATGCTCCCCACAAACCAAGCAGAAGGATTATAAATCCTAAAGCTAAACTGATGTGTTCAATTCCGATTTTTTCCATTATTGTTCGTTTTGAAGTTCTTTAAGATTAGAAATAATGCCCGTAAGTTCTGTACCTACTTTTAGTCCAATAAGTATGTATATAATTGGAATAGCACCGGCAGATAATACCGAACCGAATGTTCCCAAACTGAAAATTTGATTGTCGAGAAATCCTGCAGCAAGTAAAACACCTAATACACCTATAATAACATAACTTAATCCAGACATTGATTCGATGGCTGATAAAACTTTGTGGTTTATCTGACGTTGTGGTAATGCAATAAACATTAATACAAAAGCCGATGCGATAATTGCTCCACCCTGAAATCCTCCACCGGGTGTAAGATGTCCGTTAATAAAAACATAAACTCCTAAAAGTACCATCATCGGGATAAGAATCTTTGCCCCAGTAGCTAGAATTTCGCTATATTTTTTTACGCTCTCGTTTTCGTCTTCCTTAGAATGATTTACTTTTAAAAAGAAACCGATAATTGATGCCGTAAGAAACAGAATTGTTACTTCGCCAAGAGTGTCAAATCCACGATATGTAACAACAATTGCACTCACAAGATTTGCCGCTCCAACTTCTTCTTTGCCATTCTCAACATAGTGTTTTGACACACCTTTGAGTTCGTCGGAGGGAGTATAGGATAAAAACAACGAAAGCATTATCGCAGCAAATCCTAAAATTAAAACTAATATTAGACTATTCTTCAACATGTTTGTGTTTTTTAATTTTGTTCAAAACATAAAAGAAAATGATTGTTGTAAGGCCACTGCCAATAGATGCTTCTGTTAAAGCTACATCTGGTGCAGCAAGAAGCAAATATAAAATTGATGCAACGAGGCTTACTCCTCCTGCCGAAAGTACAGCAAGTGTGATGTTTTTATGGTGTATAGCAATAATTGACATTACAATCATTACTATTCCCAAAACTATCGCAATAATAATATATATCATGTTATTCAGATTTTTGATTTAATAATTCTTCGTCATCTGCAAGTTGATCTGTTACAGATTTTTCTGTGAGTTTTACTTTTACAGAATGAGCAGCTTTGGCTAGAATATGTGAAGATATTGGATTTGTAATAAGAACAAATAATATAAGTATTACCAGTTTTCCTACCCATCCGCCAGATGATAGAAAAATTATACCAGCCAATGTAAGTATTGTACCTAAAGTTGAAGCTTTAGTTCCAGCCTGGATTCTATTGTATAAATCCGGCATTCTTACCATTCCTAGCGAACCTAGAAACAGAAATACTGAGCCTATCAAAACTATTATTGCACCAATTAATTTTAGTGTTTCCATTATAAAGATTTTTCAAGATATTTTGAAATGATAATAACCCCTAAAAAGCTTAACAATCCATAAACAATTGCGATGTCAAGATAAATTACCCTACTCGAGAGGTAAGAAATAATACCTATTAATCCAATTGTGGATATTGTCATTGTGTCAAAAGCCGCAATTCTATCAAAAGTAGTTGGGCCTTTAATAAATCTAAACAACGACATTAATACTGACAAGAGTATTATTATGACGGAGATATTTAAAATTTGATTAACCATAAATTTCAATTAATAATTTTTCAAACGTTTTTACAATTTTTTCGGTTGCGGCATCTATGTCTTTATTCGTAACATCTATCCAATGCACATAAATAAACTCATCTTTAATGTCAACAGTTAGTGTTCCTGGAGTAAGAGTTATCGAATTTGCCAAAGTCATTCTGCCTAAATCTGATGTTAAATTCGTTTTTACTTTTACTATGCCCGGGTTTATTGGTAGTTTTGGACTTAATACTCTAAATGCGACATCTAGATTTGATTTTACTAATTCAAAAATAAAAACAAAAATGAAAGCAATCGAGTAAATAAAAGATTTTGGACTGAGCTTAATGTCATTGAACACAGCGCATTTAGAGCAAAATATTAATGCAATTGCAACAGATACTACTGCCCCAATTATTAGTAATACTGGATCAAAAGAATTATTCAGCATAATCCAAACACCAAATAGTACAATTGTTATTATCAAAAAAGATTTAATTTTCATTTATTACGAAGTTAATAAGTAATCAATTGAATAAGTATTACAGCAAAAGTATTAAAAATGATTTAGTTTTAAATAGAATTAGCTAGAACATAAAATTACATTTTAAATAACATTAAGATATTTTAACATACACTTGCTTTATTTAATAAATTAACATACTTTTATCTTTTATTGAACATGTGTTTATAAAAAAGTAGATATGGAAAATAATATTTGTGAAAAATCGTGTTTGATGTGCTCGTCTAAGTCGCTCTGTTTTAGTAGATTAACTGATGCTGAGTTGTTGCAGGTGGATGCAAATAAAGTGGAATTAAAGTACAAGAAGGGCGAAATTATTGCAAAGCAGGGTAGTTACGTGAATCAAATTCTATATTTGCAAAAAGGCTTAGTAAAAATATATAAAGAAGTAACCGACGACACTAATCTTATATTAACTATTTTTCCTAGTGGAAGTTTAATTGGTCTTCCATCTCTTTATAGCGATAATAAAATGCAATATTCTGTTACAGCAATTGTTGATTCGGTTGTTTGTGCTATGGATAAACAAATGTTCGAAAATTTTATTCAAAGCAATGGACAATTTGCGTCTGCAGTTATTTCAACTATGAACCAATGTATGCTCTATAATTTTGATAAAATTATTTCATTTACACAAAAGCAGATGAATGGGAGAATTGCTGAAGCACTTTTGTTTTTGTCAGACAATATTTTTCATTCGGATAAATTTAATATGGAACTTTCGAGAAAAGATCTTGCTGAATTTACCGGAATGTCTGTAATGAGTGTTGTTCGTGGAATAAAAGACTTTAAAGAAAGTGGAATTATAAAAGATGAAAACAGTGTAATCGAAATTTTAAATCGTGATAAACTTGCAAAGATTTCGATTTCAGGTTAGCTTCATCAAATGCAATTTAAGTTTGCGAAATCATATTTTAACGTTTTATTATTACTCGGGGCAAACGCATCTAAACTTAAAAAATCAATGAAGAAACAAATAGAGGTAATAAGATAGATTTTAGTAATTATTCGCTTTATTAAGGTTGAAAAGATAATAAGATTTTTGAAGAGAAGCTAAGCCTTATTGCTGTTCGAACCTTATTCTCGACACATCTTCATATCCAACATTTATCGGGAATTGATTTACTAAAAGCGTATCGGTATAAAGTTATCTTAAAGCTTATTTAATTTCTATATTTAGATGCGTTTGCCCTGCTAAAATAAGCAAGTGAACTTGCCAAATTTAGGTAAAATGAATTTATTTTTCTGAATCTGAGAAATATTTAATGAACTGAGATATTACATAAACTGAAGGATGCTTAATGTTATCTTTAGCTGCTACAATACAAATGTCTGAAATTGAAGTAATATTTAATTCGGCAAAAAGTTTTTTAAAGTCAAATAATTACTTCCTTTTTAATTTTAATTTTTTAAATTTACGTTTTATTTTTTAAAATATAAATTGTAAACTGATGAAGAAACCGGGATTTAAAGCGAAATTGAGTTATAAGTTTGACAATTTAATGAGCCGTGGAACAGGGGCAATGATCGGATTGCTTGGAATTTTATCACTATTTATTGTAATTATTGCAGGGTTTGTGTTTTGGGGATTTGCAATTGCTCCAGCAGAAGGAGAACCAATGGGATTAGCCGAAGGCTTTTGGCAAAGTCTTATGCGTACGATGGATGCCGGTACAGTGGCTGGTGATTCTGGTTGGATTTTTCGTTTAGTTGCAATTATTATTACTCTTGGTGGTATTTTTATTCTTTCAACTTTAATCGGTATTTTAGGTTCTGGAATAGAGTCTAAACTCGACGAATTACGTAAAGGGAAAAGTTTTGTAATTGAAACTAATCATACCTTAATATTAGGTTGGAGTAGTAAAGTTTTTACAATTATTTCTGAGTTAATAGTTGCTGGCGAGAACGCAAAGTCACCACGAATAGTTATTCTTTCCGAGAAAGATAAAGTGGAAATGGAGGACGAAATAAGAGAGAAAGTTCCTGAAATGAAAAACATGAAAGTTATTTGCCGCTCTGGTTCGCCAAATGATTTAAGCAGTCTAGCAATGGTAAATCCACATGAATCAAAATCAATTATAATTCTTTCACCAGAAGAAGGTAATCCCGATTCTCAAACAATAAAAACTATTTTAGCCATTACCAATAATCCTGATCGTCGCGAAAAGCCTTATCATATAATTGCAGAGATTAAGAATTTTAAAAATCTTGAGGTTGCAAAAATGGTCGGTAAGGATGAAATTGAACTTATTCTCACAGATGATATTTTCGCTAGAATTATGGTTCAAACTAGTCGTCAAAGTGGCTTAAGTCTTGTTTATCAGGAACTTATGGATTTTGATGGCGCGGAGATTTATTTTAATGAAGAACCTAAACTGGTAGGTAAATCTTTCGCAGATGCAATTTTTGCTTATGATTTTTCGGCTGTTATGGGACTGCAATATGCTAATGGAACTTGCGTCGTTAATCCTCCTATGGATTATGTTTTGCAAAAAGGAGATAAAGTAATTGCAATAACTGAGGATGATGATACTCTTATTCCATCTGGGAAAACTGATTTTAAAGTTGACGAAAACGCAATTGTTAATTTAACCGAAAAAGAAGCTGGTCCGGAAAAAACATTGATTCTTGGTTGGAATCTTCGTGGCCCGATTTTAATTCGTGAAATGGACGAATATGTCGCAAAAGGATCGTTTATCAAAATTGTTTCTGATTACGAATTGGACGAAGATCAGTTTGAGCTAATGAAGAAAAGTTTGAAAAATACTACTATTGAGTTTGTTCAAGCTGAAACAACTTCACGAGAAACAATTGATAGTCTTGACATTACTTCCTTTGATAATGTACAGGTTCTTTGTTATGACGATAGAATGGATATTCAGGAAGCCGATGCACTTACACTAATTATTTTACTGCATCTCAGACGTATTTCGTCCGAAACTGGCAAGAATATAAAAATTGTAAGTGAAATGCTAGATATTAAAAACCGTGATTTAGCAAGTGTTACTAAAGTGGACGACTTTATTGTTAGCGATAAATTAATAAGTCTAATGATGTCGCAAGTTTCTGAAAATAAAGATCTTATGAGAGTGTTTGAAGATTTGTTGCAGTCGGAGGGAAGTGAAATTTATCTTAAACCTGTTGGTAATTATTTAAAGCCAAATGTTGAGGTCGATTTTTATACAGCTCTCGAAAGCGCAAAACGAAAAGGCGAAATTGCAATTGGTTATAAGATTGCTGCACTTTCTGGAGACAGCTCACAGGCTTATGGCGTAGTTGTTAATCCTGATAAAACAAAGAGAATAAAGTTTGAAGAGAATGATAGACTGATTGTATTGGCGGAAGACTAAAAGAAAATTATGAAAAATTACGAAAGGGTCATAAAACAACAAAAAGTTACTTATTTAAAATCTATGTTTGTGTCAAAGCAAGCTGAGCTTTTTATTACTGATGAAGAATTAGTTTTCGAGTCAAATAAAATAACATTTTGTGCTCCTGGGCTTCTAAAATCGATATTTAAAATCAACTTCGACCAGAAAAATAAAGATGTTATTATTCCTTTTACTAATATTGAAAGTGTAAGACGATTAACCAAAAATATTTCTGATAATTCCATTGAGGTTCTTGCTAAAAATGGCAAGGATTATCGCTTCGAAATGAAACATCGGGATGAATGGATTGAATTAATTAATCAGAAAATTGAAATGATTTCAAATTAGATGCAAAAATCTTTTTGAGATTATATTATTGTGAATTTAAACAAATTTAAAGTATTAACAACATAAATATCCTACTATGAAAATAAAATTTATTGGTGCAGCTAGGGAAGTAACCGGAAGTAAACATTTAATTACAACTGACAGTGGTAAGAAAATATTACTCGACTGTGGAATGTTTCAAGGTAAAGGTAAGGATACCGACAAAATGAATAGAAACCTAGGCTTCGAGCCAAGAGAGATTGATCATATTATATTGTCGCATGCTCATATTGATCATACTGGATTAGTCCCTTATCTCTACACTTTGGGATTTGAAGGCTCAGTTATTTGTACTGATGCTACTCGTAATTTATGTTCGTTAATGTTGCCCGATTCTGGATTTATTCAGGAGCACGATATAAAATGGTATAATGAGAAACTTGTAAAAAAAGGATTGCCTACAGTTAAACCAATTTATACTCACGAGGATGCCGTAAAGAGTATGAAACTTTTTATTAGTGTTGCTTATGATAGAAAATTTAAAATAGACGAAAATATTACTGTTCGCTTTACAAATAGCGGTCATATGTTGGGAAGTGCTGTTGTAAATCTTAGTATATTTGAAAATGGCAGAATGAAAAATATTGCATATACTGGCGATGTTGGACGTCCTACAAATAGAATTATCAAATCTCCGGTTCCATTTCCTCAGGCAGATATTTTAATTACAGAGTCAACTTATGGAGATAGACGACACGATACAAATCACGAATCCGAATTTGCGCTGCTTGATGTTGTGAAAGATACTTGCGTGCGCAAAGGTGGAAAACTTATAATACCTTCGTTTAGTGTTGGCAGAACTCAGGAAATTGTTCTTCTTCTTAATAACTGGTATAAAGAAGGTATTTTGCCGCAAATTGATATCTATGTTGACAGCCCTTTGTCGGTAAATGTTACTGAAGTTTTCAGGATGCATCCCGAATGTTATAATAACGATGTCTTGGAAAGTCTGGAAGCAGATCCAGACCCATTTGGATTCGAGAGATTACATTATGTTAAAACTGTTCAGGAATCAAAGAAACTAAATGCAACCGAGAAACCTTGTGTAATTATTTCTGCATCGGGTATGGCTGAAGCTGGTCGTGTAAAACACCATATTGCAAATAGTATTAGTAATCCTAAAAATACAATTCTAATTGTTGGTTACTGCGCTCCTACAACTTTAGGCGCAAGATTACAACAAGGATTAGAAAAAATCTCAATCTTTGGTCAAGAGCATTACATTAAAGCAGACATTAAGAGACTTGAGTCTTTTAGTGGTCATGGTGATTATGTAGAAATGGAAGAATTTATTTCTTGTCAAAACAAAGACGAATTGCAGAATTTGTTTATTGTTCATGGTGACTTTAGTGCTGCCGAATATTATCGTAAATATCTAACTGAAAAAGGTTATAAAAATATTGAAATTCCAGAAGCAGGTTATGAAGTGGATTTGTAGCCTGATATTTCTGCTATTTATAGCATTAATGTTGTCAGCCTGTGGTAATCCTGAACCTAAAAAGACTCTGGATTCCACAGTTTGTATTAGCATGGATGAATTTGAATGGCTAAAAGGAAATTGGGTAAATATAACTGATGAATTTGAGTTTTACGAATCGTGGGCTGCTGCTGATGATTTTGCTCTATCTGGGGAAAGCTATATGCTCATTGATGGAGATACTGCTTTTTATGAAGTAATAAGACTTGAAATAAAAGATGATTCTGTAGATTATATTGTTAGCGTTGCTGGTCAAAACAACGGACTTGGTACAAGTTTTAGATTAGTTTCCACTGAAGATAATACTTTTACTTTTAGTAATTCAGAACACGATTATCCACAATCAATTATTTATAGATATGTAGCTCCCGATAGTCTTTACGCTTATATTGAAGGGAATCTTGACGGAAAATATCACCGTGAAGATTTTTTTATGGTTAGGAAATAGCACTAGAACTGAATTCCTGGTGATGACCAATCTTCTTTGTCAGCGCTTCCCATTTTCCAAGTCCAGCCAACATTGTAGGAATTCATTTCGACATCGGTAACGTAATCCCAAAGCCAAATTGGGCGTGAAGGACTCGATTTTCTACTCATATAATCGCTCCCAAGTGTGCTTTTTTCTACACTATTTGGAACTAAGTCTCCGTCATAATCTTCGGTACATGAATAATTGACCATTTTCAACCCCCACCAACTTGTAAGCTCTTTTCTGTGATTATTTTCATGTCTTAGATTGACTGCAAAAGCATCTATTCCTTTATCGCAAATATTACTTTTGCTTCCATCCGGATTTGGTCTATTCATAGATAATTTGACAGGAAGATTTTCTGTTAAATCAATTCTGTCGGCATAAACATTATATCGAGCAAATAAATTTGGATCTGTATATTGTTCTGGTGCGGGATCCATACAGTTTAATAAAGCTAAGCCTGTAATCGCTTTGTCCTGCGGGGGAATGGTTTTCCATACTTTTAATTCAACACCTTTAACTCCTGCTTTTGTCTGCTGCCAGTAATATGTCCAATTTGGCCAGCCTTCATCTCCTGGATTGTTTTTTGTATCACGAGGATAGAAAATCTGTATTTCTTCCTTTTCTGAAGTGCAATTGCATTCGTAATTAACAAACTCGAGATCAACATTTTTCTTTCCAAAATTATTATTCTCAGAAGGGAGCTTATCAGCCTTATATGAAATTCCGATTCCATATGAAGCTACTTCGTTATTTAGATATTCTTCTGCTGGATCCATAAACCATATTGTTTGGTCTGCATCTTCCATTTTTTCTCCATTCTTAAATATATGACTGAATAATCTGATGTTAATTGCTCCAGGGTTTTCTTCACCAAAAACAAATTTATTCTTATCTCCTCCATGCGAGTTGCTAACGGTATAACCTGCCTGAGGTTTTTCTACTATGCAAAAGTTCATTTCGTAAGCCTTACTTCTGTATAAGCTACCATCTTTTTTATAAACAGCCTTTACTCTTACTTTACCTGCATTTTCTCCAGTGCCTTTAAGAACTAAAACTGGTTTTGCACCACCTTCGTTTTTTGCAGTTACTGGATGTTTATCGGATAGATATTCAATTTCAAATTTTTCAAAAACTCCACCTCCGGAGCTTGTATATGCTGAGAATTCAACAATAGAATCATTGCATAAACAATGTGGGTTCGTTTGTTTATTTGTTGTAACAGTTATGTCCGGTTCATCAGTTGCGGGAGATAAAGTTAAAGTCAAAAACCCTTCAAGAGGTTCTGCCGAGAATAAGCTATAATTTGTTTCTGCCAGACCTGAATAAGAAATCTTTGGATTTTTTAAATCAATAGCTTTGTCTTCCAAACTTACCACAAAAGAAAAGTTATCCACCAAAGCTTCTTTCTCAAGTTTATTTGATTCTGCCATTGCATATAAAATCGATAGAAGGGTGTCATTTTTTAAGGCTTCCAATTCTGGAGGTATTGTAACAGAATATGTTTGTTTAAAATTTCCTGGACTAATTGAAACTCGGTATGTTCCACGGTCTGTATCGATACTGAGATAAGCAGAATTGTAATTTTCTTTTAAGCTTCTGCAGGTAATATCAGTGTAATACCTTAATGAATCCCACATTTCTTTATCATTAACAGTACCTTGAAAATCAAGTTGTTCTCCGGACCATTCATTGTCAAACTCTTCAACTTTTTCCAGTACAATTTCACCAGAGAAATTCCAGTGTCTTTCTATCCTTAATGCTGCCTGTGGAAATATATCTTGCTTATCGACTGAAAATGTGAATTTTCCCCTCCATCTATGAATATTATTTATTTCATCCGATTTCATTTGCTGAGAAAAGAGATTGATAGTGAAAAACACTAGAATAAATATGATTAAAGATAATTGCTTCATGGTATGTCTTTTAAATTAATGTAAAATTACATATTTTTATAACACTAACAGTCCATGAAAAAGAGGATTAAGTAATAAATTTATTAGAATGTCGATTGTTTTTAAAAATTATTGGAGATCAAAAATTACTTAATAAAAAGGCTTTAACTTTCTGGTAAAATTATATCGTATTAGAAACTTTTAAGGATTTCTAACATTTTAAATCGCTGATTCTGTTCAATAATAGATATCTGAAGAAATATTGTAAAATAAATAAGGTATTAATTTACAAACATATTTTTGATCGTTTTTTATTTTTAATTTAGCAGAAAAATTATTCACATTATGCGTAAGGTTTTAATTTTATTGGATGAGATAGGTGAGTGGAAACCTTTTTATGAAACTAAAAGCATTTTGGCAGTTTCGGATTACCTTAAATGCACTACTTTAGGGAATGAATCTAATTTAGTTATAAATTTAAGTAATGATTTTACTTATAATTCTGAAGGCTATTATGGCTCTTTACTTGCTCAGGCTAGAGGTCATAAAGTAATTCCTGGTGTAGAAACCTTAAATAAACTTGAAGCTGGTTCTGGTATTAGAATGGATAGAGCTCTTAATAAAATTTGTTATCAATGGATTACTAAAAATAATATCACTGATGAGATATGGTATTTGAATATCTTTTTTGGAACTTGTAAAGAAAAAGGACTAGAAAAAATTGCAAGATTTATTTTTGACAATTACCCAAGTCCTATGCTGAGGGTGGCACTTAATACCCGCCAGTTTAATCAAATAGAAACAATTCAATCTCTGCATCTTAAAGATTTATCAGATGAAGAGCAGAGTAGTTTTGCCGAAGCTCTTGATAATTTCAATAAAAAAGTCTGGCGTGTGCCTCGTTCTCCAAAATCTTCACGCTACAACTTGGCAATATTCCATAATCCTCAAGAGGAATTGCCACCAAGTAATAAAAATGCCTTAAAAAAGTTTCTTGAGATTTCGAAAAAAATGAATATCCATGCTGAGTTAATCACAGAAGATGATATAACTAGACTTATGGAGTTTGATGCTTTGTTTATTCGATCTACAACTGCTCTCAATCATATCACTTTTCATCTTTCGCAAAAAGCTAAACTTGCTGATATGGTTGTAATTGATGACCCATTGTCAATTATTCGATGTACAAATAAGGTTTACCTTGCCGAATTGTTATATAGAGAGAAAATTCCTGCACCTAAGTCAAATCTTATCTTCAAATCTAACATAAATTCATTCGAAGATATTTGTCAGCAATTAGGTTCTCCATTTATACTCAAAATTCCTGATGGCTCATTCTCTTTTGGCATTAAAAAGATTAATAACCAAGAAGAGTTTATCACAGTTACAGAGCAGTTGTTTGAGAAATCTGCCATTATTTTAGCACAAGAATTTATTCCTACCGATTTTGATTGGAGAATAGGTGTGCTTGACGGAGAGCCTTTGTTTGCTTGCAAGTATTTTATGGCAAAAGGACATTGGCAAATATATTATCATTCGGATAAAGGAAAAACTCGATGTGGAGATTTTGAAACAATTCCAATTTACAAAGTTCCGAAAACAATTCTTAAAACTGCATTAAGGGCTACTTCGCATATTGGTAGCGGCTTATATGGTGTCGATTTAAAATTAATTAACAACAAGGCCGTTGTAATCGAAATTAATGATAATCCGAGCATTGATCATGGTGTGGAAGACGAAATCTTAGGCGATGAATTGTATTATCGTATTTTAAATCATTTTGTTCGAACATTAGATATTAAACACTTGTAATATGTCCGAAAATCTTCAAATAATAATGGCTCAATTATCCGATTTAGATGATATTCAAAAAATTGAAAACTTGAGTTTTAATTCCGATGGATTTTCGCGTCGTCAATTTAGTTATTTGATTAAAAATGCAAATTCCGTTTTTTTTGTCGTAAAGGAGGCAGGAAATGTTTTAGCAAATCTTATTTTACTTAAAAGATCTGGTTCCGCAAAGCTTAGAATGTATTCTTTGGCTGTACATCCTAATAGCAGAGGTAAAGGAATTGCACATTTACTTATTGAAAAAACTAAAAGTTATGCTAAAGAAATTGGATGTAATCAAATTTATCTTGAGGTAAGAACTGACAATTTAATAGCTATAAAACTTTATCAAAAAGAAGGATTCTCGAAGTCTGGTATTAAAAATAAATTCTATTCAGATGGTTGTGACGCAATTGTAATGAATATGAGTATCTAATTACATTATCTCAGGAACTTCAATCCCTAATAATCCCATACAATTCTTAATGGTTTTTGCTACTTGCTTAGATAGTAAGAGTCTGAACTGTAGTATTTTAGAGTCTGTTTCTTTAAGAATAGAATGCTCGTGATAATAGTTGTTAAATTCTTTTACAAGACTGTAAACATAATTAGCAATCATTCCAGGGTCGAGTTTTCGTGCGGCTTCCTGAACAATATTTTCATAATCAGCAAGCAAAGAAACAAGTTCTATTTCTTGATCTAACAGATTTGTTTCATCGGAGGCTTTGCCGTTAAATTTAATTTTCATTTCATCTGCTTTTCTTAGTATTGAGCAAATGCGAGCATGAGTGTATTGAATAAATGGACCTGTATTTCCTGCAAAATCTATTGACTCTTTAGGATTAAAAGTCATTTGCTTTTTTGGATCGACTTTTATTATGTAATATTTTAAAGCTCCAAGAGCAATCATTTTAATTATTCTGTTTTTTTCATCCTCGGGTAAATCATGAATCTTTCCATTTTCATCTGCAATATTGGCAGCTGTTTCGATCATTTCTTCAATTAAGTCGTCAGCGTCAACTACAGTTCCTTCGCGAGACTTCATTTTTCCTTCAGGAAGTTCAACCATTCCATAAGAAAGATGCTCAATTTTATTAGCATAATCGCTATCGAGTTTGCCCATAACTTTCTTTAGAACTTTAAAATGATAGTCTTGTTCATTACCAACGACATAAATAATTTTGGTTGGATTATATTCTTCGAATCTTTGCAATGCTGTTCCAATATCCTGAGTCATATATACTGTAGTGCCATCGCTACGTAAAAGAATTTTCCTGTCAAGTCCTTCATTGGTTAGGTCAATCCAAACAGATGTGTCTTCATCTTGTACAAATATTCCTTCATCAAGACCTTTGTTTACTATTTTCTTACCCAGTAAGTATGTTTGAGATTCGTAATATAATTTGTCGAAGCTAATGTTTAGACTTTTGTAAGTTTGCTCAAATCCTTTATAAACCCAAGAATTCATCATGTTCCAGATTCTGAGAGTTTCGGCATCGCCAGCTTCCCATTTTTTTAGAATTTCTCGAGCTTCGAGAATAAGTGGAGCATTTGCATTTGCTTGTTCTTCCGTTTGGCCAGTTGCTATTAATTCGGCAATTTGCTTTTTATATTCTTTATCGAAAAGCACATAATAATCGCCAACAAACTTATCACCTTTTAAATTTGTTGTTTCTGGGGTAGAATTATTTCCCCATTTTATCCAGGCAAGCATAGATTTGCAAATATGTATGCCACGATCATTTATCAAGTTTACTTTAATAATATTATTTCCAGCTGCTTTTAATATTTTAGAAATAGCATCTCCCAATAAATTATTTCTGATATGTCCAAGATGTAATGGCTTGTTTGTATTTGGAGACGAAAATTCGATCATCAGAGGATTCTGTATTTTTGAATCTTCTTTGTCTAATTCTGAATTCATTGTATTTAATCTGTTTATCCAGTATTCTGGAGTCATTCTTAGATTAAGAAAACCCTGAATTATGTTATAAGATGCAATATCTTCAAATCTAGTTTTTATAAAAACACCAAGATCTTTAGCAGTATCTGCAGGACTTTTTTTGCTGTACTTTACAAAGGGAAAAACTACAATTGTGTAATCACCCTCAATTCCTTGTTTAGTATTTTCAATTGGAATCTCAAGACTTGCTGTATCTACGTTGTATAGTGTAGATAAAGCTTCTTTGATATATTTAACAATATTTTTTTTCATAAGCGCGTTTCAATTGCAAAAATACAACCAACTAATTCAAAAATGCTATTTTTTATCATTTTGTTGATAAAATTTGCAAAATGCTGATATTCCGCAACTTGCACATTTTGGACTTCTTGCTGTACAAACATATCTTCCATGTAAAATTAGCCAATGATGTGAATCGGGGATGTCTATTTTGGGTATGTACTTTACAAGTTGTTTTTCTGTTTGTAAAACATTTTTTGCATTTGTGCTTAACCCAATTCTTGCTGAAACTCGAAATACATGTGTGTCAACAGCTAGTTTTGGCTGCCGAAATAAAACGGAAACAATAACATGTGCTGTCTTTCTGCCTACGCCTGGTAATTCTTGTAATTTCTCAACATCACTAGGAACGATACCTTGATTATTCTGCCATAGCATTCTTGCCATTCTACTTAAATGATTGGCTTTTGCATTTGGGTAAGTACATGATTTTATATAATTAAAAATAACTTCGGGTTCTGCTTTACTCATTATTTCTGCATCTGGGTAATCTGCAAAAAGTTTGGGAGTAATTATGTTAACACGTTTATCTGTGCATTGAGCAGAAAGAATAACCGCAACTAGTAACTGAAAAGGAGTTTTAAAGTCAAGCTCGGTCTCAGCAAGTTTCATGTTCTCCCTGAAATAACCCAGTACGTGTTCAAATCTTTCTTTTTTTGTCATAGATTGGCAATAATTAATAGAAAAAACCGAAACAGAAAAATGAAAGTTAAACTTCTAGTATTCCAGTTTCGGTTTTATTTTGCTAATTTTTAGTTTTCAGATAAGAATCTTTCAGCATCAATTGCTGCCATACATCCTGAACCAGCAGCTGTAATTGCTTGACGATAATGATGATCTTGAACATCACCACATGCGAAAACGCCTGGGATATTTGTTCTTGAACTTCCGTTTATAGTTTCAATATAGCCATTTCCGTCAGTTTTGATATATTCTTTGAATAGAGAAGATGCTGGAGTGTGACCGATTGCAACAAAGAAACCGTGAATATCAACAATTCTTTCTTCATTTGTTTTATTGTTAATCAGTTTAGCACCTGTTACTCCAGATTTGTCGCCTAAGATTTCTAAAGTATTATGATTCCAAAGTATTTCGATTTTTGGATTTGATTTTACTCTTTCCTGCATTGCGATAGAAGCACGTAGCTCGTCGCGGCGAACAACTAAATAAACTTTATTGCAAATGCCTGCAAGATAACTGGATTCTTCTGCAGCAGTATCGCCACCACCTACAACAACTACATCTTTATTTCTGTAGAAGAAACCATCGCAGGTTGCACATGCCGAAACACCAAGTCCTTTGTATTTTTCTTCTGATTCTAAACCTAAATAATTTGCAACGGCACCTGTTGCAATAATTACAGTTTCGGCTTCAATTTCATGAACATTATCAGCAGTAACTTTGAATGGTCTTTGTGATAAATCAACTTTTGTAATATATCCGAAACGAACATCGGTTCCAAATCTCTCAGCTTGAGCTTTTAACTGATCCATCATTACAGGGCCGCTAATTCCTTCTGGATATCCAGGGAAATTGTCAATTTCAGTAGTGGTGGTTAATTGCCCACCTGGTTGTAAACCTTCGTAAACTACAGGGTTTAAATTTGCACGCGAAGCATAAATTGCAGCAGTATATCCAGCCGGACCCGACCCAATAATCAAACATTTAATCTTTTCACTCATCGTAAAACAATTTTGACTTTATATTTATATTATTATTTATTCTGAAATTGTAAATGGAATGCTTTCTTGAATTTGTACACATACTCCATTTACCTTGTTGCACGCTTGTCCATCTAAAACAAGATTTAGTGTTGCAACGCCTGTCTTTGGGACAAAATTACATTTGAATTCGGTGTGATGTTGATAGCTCGACACATCCATACCGAATATTTCGTCGTACATGGTTTCGGCTGGCGTAATTTCAGAAAATTTTGCCCAATCAACAACATTTTGTTGATTATCAAAACTTATTAAAAGTGGGAGAGGACCACCTTCTGACATGTTCATTCCGTAAATATACCAATCATGGTGAATTTCTGCAGTTATTATTAAATTCATTGATCCGTCTGCAACTCTTTCTTGATTAATTGTCCAGTTTACAGGGCTTTCTTGACTGAAAATACTGAGGCTTAATAACAGTATTGCTGATAAAAGTAGAATTTGTTTCATTATTTTACAATTTTCTATTATGACGGTAAAGATAGCAAATAGTTTGCCTTAAAATTTGAAAAGTTATAGATTCTAAATAAAAAATTTGAAAAATGCTTGCGATTCATGTATTACAAGATCATTATATAAATTGCATATTAATAATAATTCTAAGTTGCACTCTAGTAATTATGTATGACAAATTGACAGAATTAATTAAAGATTGCTTATGTAATAATTTCTGAATTATTGAAGAATTTCAATATTTACCGAATCAGCAATGTAAACTGTTCGGATATAGGATCCGTATCCCATCCAATACCCATTTGAAGGCGCTCCTTCAATATTTGTAAGTACAGTTGCCGGATTTGTAAATGGATTTCCATTTGTAGCTTGATGGCTATACCACGAACTCCAGATATTGTAGCTTACCTGATCTATGGTAAATAATTTAATTGAAACGGTGTCTCCAATGCTGAATCCAACAGTTTTAAAAATATCTTCGTTACCTGATGAAAAGTCATTAAAGAAACTATTTCTTTCGTATCCTTTTGAAATTGGCGAAAATGAAAACTCTGAATTGTTCCCTAATTTATCATCTGCAACGTGAGTTCCAAAGTATGGTCGGTAAAACCAATTTTGATATTGATGTACTTTTGTGAGTAATCCAAAATAATTGCCATTTTCAATTGGGTCTTTATATTTTATATTTAAAAATCCAATACTGTCCCTACCTTGAAATTTGTCGAACCACACAGTGTCTATTCCTACTGTATCTGGAATAAATGTAGTTGATGTATATTCTTTGTCATTGTATAATATCTTTAGACTATAGGTCCCATTTATTTCTCCTTTTATTTTGGTTCCATAATATCCATTGTACGGCCATTTAGTAAATGTGTATGGAACTAAAGTGTCGGTAATTATTCCATTGCTTACAATTACTTTAGCCATAGCACCAAAAACTATTGAGTTTTGAACAACGTTTGAATCTACTGCTTCAAAATATGCTGCATTTTTTGTTAAAAATACAATAGGATATTCATTTAGTTCAATTATTCCTTCTACAATTAATTTGTCTATTGGTTGTGGCATGTCAACACTTACGTCTTTTACACACGATAAAGCGAGAGTAAATATTATTGCAGAGCTGAGAATTATGTATGCTTTATATTTTTTCATTTGTTGTTTATGTTTTATAAAGGCTAAGGTTAAGGCTAAGTAAGATTTGTCATAGCTTTGAAATTAGCTTTTTTTATTATTATAACTAAAATTTAAAGTTCCATGTAATTGATGGAAGTATTGGAAACAAAGAAACTTGTTTTGCTTTAGAAATAAATGATCCATCTGCAACACTTCCTTCGTTTTCGAAATAAATAAAATATGGATTTTTTCTATTATAGACGTTATAAACTGAAAAATTAAATGAAGATTCCCAACGTTCTGTTTTTTTATGATCCCATGTAACTGAAATATCCAATCGATGATATGGGGACATTCTATAGGAGTTGCGATCACCATATTCGTTCACAAGTTCACCATCAATCATATATCGTCCAATTGGAAGTGTAGTAGTGTTTCCTGTTGCGTAAACAAAAACTGTTGAGGCTGTCCATTTCTCATTAATTTTATATGTAGCAGTAACAGACAAATCGTGTCTTCTGTCGTATTTTGCTGGAAAAGGATTTCCATTGTCAATTGCATCAAAAAATCTTTCAGTTTTTGACCAAGTGTACCCAATCCAACCAGTAAATTGCCCACTGCGTTTTTTGATGAATAATTCTAATCCATAAGAATTTCCATTTCCAAAGATAAAATAGTTATCAGCATTATCACCTACATCATCACCCGGAAGAGCTCCGTCAGCATATTCGATAAGATTAAATAAGTCTTTGTAATATATTTCAGCAGATGTTTCAAAACGATCGTTAAAGAAATTTCTGAAGTATCCGATAGCATATTGTCTTCCTCCTTGAGGCTTTACAACATCGCTACATGGCACCCAAAGATCGGTAGGTAAAGTAGAAGCAGAAAGTGAAGCCAGATGTACAAATTGCTTATTCTGCATAAATGAGGCTTTTAAGGAAGAGTTTTTGTCAAGACTCAATTTTAAAGATGCTCTTGGTTCAAATGAGTCGTAGAATGCAACTTTTTCTCCTTTTTCATAAAAAATTGTATCAATGTTTTGAATCAGCAACTCGTCTTTTACATATCTGGTAAATTTTCCTACTTGCATAAATCCTGATCCACGAATACCCGCATAAATTGTAAACTTTTCACTTATTTTAAAATCGTCACCCAAATAAATTGCGCCTTCGTGTGCAAATTGCTTGCGACCTTTTGTGTCATCATAAATAATATCACCGAATTTCGCACTTACTGAATTTGGTGTGAAAATATGATAGATATAATTTGCTCCAAATTTTACAGTATGTCTGGGGTTTGGAATCCAAGTAAAATCTTGTTTTAAGTAGTAATCTCTTATGCCAGAATTCTGAATGAACTGGAATCCTCCATTCTCATCTTCGGGGTCTTCCAATATAACTTCGGTTTTAAATTTATAATCAGAAGCAACCAAAGTAGTATTAGAGAAAAATTTATCTGAAAATAAGTGATTCCATCTTAATGAAGCCATTCCATTTCCCCATGGTATGCTCATTCCAAAACCCGCATCTGTACTTTTAAAGTCAAATACATCTTCACCGTAATAAGTACTAAAAAACAATCTGTCTTTATCCGAAAATCTGTAATTAAATTTTGCATTTAAATCATAAAAATGATAACCAGAACCCTTAAATGGCGATGTCTTTTTTACAAATGGTTTTACCAATACATCGATGTATGTGCGTCGAGCCGAAACTAAAAAAGAACTTTTGTCTTTTTTAATTGGTCCTTCCACAGTAAATCGAGAAGCAATAGTACCAATTCCACCTTGAGCATGAAACTCTTTCATGTTGCCATTATTCATGCTAATGTCTAAAACAGAACTAACCCTTCCTCCATATTCGGCTGGCATTCCACCTTTATAAAGTTCCATATCTTTAATTGCATCAGCATTAAAAACAGAGAAAAAACCGAATAAATGTGCAGCATTATAAATAGTTGCTTCATCAAGTAAAATTAGATTTTGGTCTGGACCACCACCACGAACATAAAAACCAGCATTGCCTTCGCCAGAAGATTGAACACCAGGCAAAAGTTGAATAGTTTTCAAAATATCGACTTCTCCCATAAATGCTGGCAATGCCTTTACTGCTTCAACAGGTAATTTAACAACACTCATTTTACTGTCCTGAATATTGCTTTTTTTTTCTCCGCTTATTATTATTTCGTCAGTCATGTAAGCAGAGCTTTCAAGTTCGATATTTATCGTTTGGTTAGTGTTAAAATTCACGTTTTTTGTAATCTCTGTATATCCGATAAATGAAAAACTTACTTGATATTTTCCTGTGGGTATTGAAAGTGTGTAAAATCCGTATGTGTTTGTTGTGGCTCCGGTATTTAGTTCTGTAACTACTATATTTGCTCCAATTAATTCTTCACCTGTAGATTTATCCTTAATATATCCACTTATAGTGTACTTCTGTGCGAAAATGACAGTGCAACTAAGGATAATAGACAGTGTAATCAGTATTCTCTTCATAGTGTTCTTTAATAATTTGCAAATATATAATTTAAGTTTGGCTGCGAAAGTATGTTTAATGTTTTTGTATTGTTAATTCTTTTCGGTTAAGATGTAGAAAAACTCGGTAAAGCGTGATTTTTGTTAAATGTTAATGAGATTATCTTTGTCGTTTAATGAAATAAAATAATTTTGTATGTAGTTCTAGAGTTATTATTTTTGTAGAATAATTATCGGGGTGTAGCTCAGGTCCGAATTTACCAAAATCCGAGAAAGGATTTTGAATTAAATTCGAGACTCCTCGTAAAATTAGCAGGATTTTACGGGATTGGTTAGACCCAAAAAGTTGAAGTTACTTTTTAAAAACATGTATTTCTTTTGGTTTGTAATTCGAAATATTTCGTAAAATGAGATTTTCTTTTGTAAATTTCTATTTTGTATTTTTTGCAATTAAAATACAATATTGTATAATATTAATCCCTTGAAAGCTATGATTCTATAAATGCTATTTGATTTGTATTAGCTCTCGAATATTAATAATAACTTGCGGCCTTAAATTTTAAACTATGTTTTTCTTTAAACATCACGTTTTTTTAGAGTAATATTTTTGAAAATTTGAAAAGATAAGCAGAAGTTAAATGTAAACTATAATTTAGATGAACAACTACGTTGAGAAATATTGTGAATTACCGAAAAGTATTCGTAAGCCATTATGGCGTGTTTGGCATAATATGATTATTTCATATGATAAGAATAAAGAAGCAACTTTTTTAAATTATGGTTATGCCGCAGAAAATGGTGAGTTTAAACAGTTAGAGTTGACTCCAGAAGATGAAATAAATCGCTATAGTATTCAACTTTATCATCATGTAGCAAGAAATCATGAGTTTAAAGACTCATCTATTCTTGAAGTTGGTAGTGGTAGAGGTGGAGGAGCTTCTTTTTTGACAAGATATCTTAAGCCAAAATCTTATACAGCTGTTGATATTGCAAAAAAAACCATTGAATTTTGTCAGAAACATCATCAAGTTGAAGGTTTGAATTTCTTACGCGCTGAAGCTGAGAAACTACCATTTGAAGCTAATTCTTTTGATGCTGTGGTAAATGTTGAATCTGCAAGATGTTATCCAAATATCGGTCGCTTTTTTAGTGAAGTTCATAGAGTTTTAAGACCAGATGGCAAATTCCTTTATGCTGATATGATTAAAAAGGAAGATTTAGATTCGATTAACGAAAAACTTGATTCTGCTGGTTTTAAGGTGACAGAATGTGTGAATATTCGCCCAAATGTCGTTAGAGCTCTTCAATTAGATTCTGTAAACCGTAAAGCAGCTATTGATCAAGGCGTCCCAAAAATATTCCGTAAATCTTTTTACGAATTTGCTGGTGTAGAAGGTAGCGAAAGGTTTAACTCTTTTTATAACAGTTCTATGGGATATTGGAGTTATACAATGGAGAAAAAATAATTATAAAATTAAAACAGAGTATTTTTTAATCTTAATTAATTAATACTCTGTTTTTTTTATCAACCTTAAATCCGCATGCTGTTTGCGTAGTGAAGGGCTGAAATACATGGCAGATGGGGTAAGTGCAGACATGAGCACCGTAAGCGTAGCCTTTGTTACGGTTAGGAGCGGAACGTCGAGCAGTTCGGCGCCGCTCACTGTGGCACATTGCCACAGGTGGCATGAAGTTCAGACATGTAATAGTAAACAGTTTGCGGATTTAAGGATTAATATAATCCTAACTATTTTTTAGACATGGAAATCGTTTATGTTCTAATTGCTTATTTGCTTTTTGTTAATATTTTAGGTGCAACATTATTTTGTCTCGATAAATATCTCGCAACGAAGAACAAAAATAGGATTCCTGAAAAAACATTACATATTCTTGAATTCGCTGGGGCTGCATTTTTTATTGTTGTTCTGATGTTCGTTATTAGACATAAAAATCGTAAATTTTCTTATTATATTATTTCATTTACATCACTTATTGTGTGGATTGTATTAATTTGTTTTTTTATTTATTTTTTCCCAGAATTTAATACATTTGAAATATTTTCAATATTCTAATTATGAAGAACATAAAAGTAATTGCATTTGATGCGGACGATACCCTGTGGGAAAACGAGAATTATTATCGCGATACAGAAATGAAGTTTTGCGAATTAATGAGTAGTTATCTTTCAATTGAAAATGTTCGTTCTGAATTGCTAAATACTGAGATGGCAAATATTGAGCTTTATGGATATGGTGCAAAGAGTTTTGTTTTGTCAATGATTGAAACTTACATGCGAATTTCAACTAAAAAAGTCGAAATAGATACTTTAAGTAAGATAATACAGCTAGGTAAAGATTTAATTGATATGCCAATTGTGTTATTAAAAGATGTTGAATCTACTTTGTCGGATTTGTTTGGGAAATATCAACTTATACTTGCGACAAAGGGCGATTTGCTCGATCAGCATCGTAAGTTGAGTAAATCAGGACTAGCAAAATATTTTTGTTATGTTGAAGTAATGAGTAATAAAAAAAAGGAGGATTATCTTAGACTTATACAAAAAGTGGGTGTTTCTGCAAATGAGTTTTTAATGATTGGTAATACAATTAAATCTGATATTATTCCTGTAATTGAAATCGGTGGAAAGGCAATACATATTCCATATCATATTACTTGGGAGCACGAAAAAGCCGATATTGGCAATACTCAGTTTATTCGTTTAGAAAATTTTTCTGAGCTAAAGAAATTACTTTTATATTGATATTAGGCAGATTTGACAAAAAAAAGCCCTACCGAAACCGGCAGGGCAAACCAAAAAACACACACATTTATAAATTTTTTATAATAAATTGAGAATTACTTCAACATTATTTCTTATTGCTTTTGAGTAAGGGCAAACTTGATGAGCTTGGTTAATCAATTCTTGAGCAACTTCTCTTTCAACGCCTTTTACTTCGATATCTAATTGTACTGCGATTGCAAGTCCACCATCAGCTTCTTTTCCAATTGAAACATTTGCGGTTGTAGTACTTTCAATTTTATGTTTTGCCATGCGGGCTACCAAATTTAAAGCTCCATCGTAACATGCAGAATAAGTGGCACCAAATAATTGCTCTGGATTTGTAAATTCTCCACCTTCACCACCTAAACCTTTTGGCATTCTTACAGCCATATCAATTACACCATCATCACTTTTAACATGACCGTTTCTACCACCTTTTACTGTTACTTTTGCTGTATACAATTTTTCCATTTTCTGTAATATTTTATTTGTTAAATTAGTTATATGTCTTTAAAACCAAAAAGGGAAGGCTTTGTTTTAAGTTTTATTTATTTTTTTAATTTACAGTAAACTCTTTTTTAGCAATGAAAATTTTATCTAACCCATCGGCCAAATATGCTTTCATTACAAAGGTTCCTGAGCCTCCAAGCCATTCGAATGATGAAAGTTGTATATGCCCATAATCCTGAGCCTGGACTCTCGTAATTGTATTAATTAGGGAACCTGAAGCAGTCTCAAAGTCAAGAACAGCTGTTCTACCCGCCATATCTTCTTCACTTTCAAGTCTATAATACATCATTACACTTCCTGATGTTTGTGTAAATGTTGTTGATTCACCAGTGATGTCAAATCCGCTCATACCAGTTCCAAGTGTTAATTTGTTGGAGAATTCGCTTGCTTTATCGCAAGAATTTAGAACTACTAAAGTTGTAAATAGGGTAATTCCAATGATTACGCGAATGATTTTTTTCATAATTTATAAAGTTAGATTTTAACAAAAATATAAAATTTCCTAATTGCAAACACTATTGTTCGAGTAAAATTTTTAAAAAAAAACTTATCCGCAGCGGCGGAGCAAAAATCAAATCACAAAAAATCCCGAGTCAGCCAACTGGCTGATCGAGGATTCTCGAGCTAAAAGCTCGGGACAGAAATATAAAATATCTAACCAAAGTTAATTAATTCTTAAATATAGAATGTTTTTTTATACCCATAATTTAGAATATCTTTGCAACGAATTTTAAAAAATACGATTTATGGGATTTGATATGTTTGCTTATGTTTGGTTGCCATTGATGATTTTTGCTGCCAGAATTTGTGATGTTTCAATAGGAACAATTAGAATAATTTTAGTTGCTAGAGGTCAGAAACTTATTGCTCCTTTACTTGGTTTTGTAGAGGTTCTTATTTGGATTATTGCTATAGGCCAGATAATGGAAAACCTTGATAATTGGATGTGCTATTTGTTCTATGCAGCTGGTTTTGCAACAGGGAACTATGTTGGAATGGTGATTGAAGAGAAAATTGCAATGGGTATTGTTGGACTTCGATTAGTTACTGCAAAACCAGCAGATGAATTAATTACAAATCTGTCGGACAGTGGTTATGGTCTTACTCACATGACAGCACAAGGATCTGTTGGGCCTGTAAACGTTTTATTTATAACAGTGAGCCGTAAAAAACTAAAAGATCTTATTGCCATTATTAATGATTTTAATCCTGGAGCATTTTACACTATAGAAGATATACGTTTAGTTAATCAAGGAGTATTTAAGCAAACCTCTTCGGGGAGTAAAATGTTTCAAAGAAAGGGAAAATAAAAATGAAATTTGAAGAACTGGTATTAGACAGTAGAATAAAAGAAGGAATTGAATCTTTTAATTACACAGAATTAACTAAGATTCAGGAAGCTGTTTTGCCAGTAATTCTTGCAAGTAATGATGTTTTAGCGTGTTCGCAAACAGGTTCTGGAAAAACGGCAGCTTTTCTTATTCCAATTATGGAACGTGTGCTTAAGTCGGATAGAATTGGTGTAAAAGCTTTGATAATTACGCCTACGCGTGAAATCTGTATGCAAATAGAACAGCAAATAGCTGGACTTGGTTATTTTGCTGGAATTTCTTCGTTAGCGGTTTATGGTGGTAATGATCAGGATGGGTTTAGCAGACAAAAGGCTGCTCTGTCAAATGGTGCAGATATTATTGTTGCAACTCCTGGCCGACTTATTTCTCATATAGGACTTGGATATACAGAATTAACAAATCTAGAGTTTTTGGTACTTGACGAAGCTGACGAAATGCTGGATATGGGTTTTTATGCAGATATAATGAATATTATTTCGAAACTACCTAAAGAGAGACAAAATTTATTGTTTTCTGCTACAATGCCAAGTTCAATAAGAAAGCTGGCAACCGAAATTTTGGTGAACCCACAAATAGTCGATCTTAATTTCTCAAAACCTGCCGAGGAAATTGATCAAAAGGTTTATTTAGTTTACGATGCGGATAAACAAAGACTACTAAAAACTTTACTTAAAGACTATGCAGACCAGAAAATATTGATTTTTGTTTCAACCAAAATAAACGTAGGTAAAATAGCTGCGTACCTAAAAGCAAATGGAATAAAAAATGCTGCAATAAATTCTTCGTTTACTCAACAAGAAAGAAATGATACTGTTATGCAATTTAAAAGTGGTCAGGTAAATATTTTGGTAGCTACAAATTTACTTTCTCGAGGAATTGACATAGATGATGTAAATCTGATTGTGAATTATGATATTCCTGATAAAGCCGAAGATTATGTGCATCGTATTGGTAGAACTGCAAGAGCTGGTAAGTTGGGATTAGCAATAAGCTTTATTAGTGAGTATGAGATTTTAAGCTTTAATAGAATTGAGAAATTGCTTGGTCGAAGCATTGATAAATTAGCATTGCCTGAAGGTTTTGAAAAAGCACCAGAATATAGAATTATTACTCGTGGTGGTGGTGGTGGTGGTGGCAATCTTAGGAAAAAAGGTGGATCTAATTTCAGAAGCAAAAGAAAATCAGATGATGGCAACAATTCTGCGAAGCCTGTCGAGCATACGCAAGGGCCTAAAAAAATATTAAATAAGAGAAAATTAGACTAAGTAAAAAGCCTCTCTTATTATTTTACATTTGTTAGTAGTTTTATAATCTTTAAGATTTATAGGAAAAAATGAAGTGTCTTTTCCCGTAGACTTTCTCTTGTCTCTTGCTTTTTTAAAAGTCATCTTATGCCATAATTTTGTGAATAGCTCTCCGAAAGTATTAAAATCTTCTGTGTAGAAAATACCTACTCCACTTGTATATGGTCCGAATTCTGCTTCCATATCACCATTTGCTCGGGTATATCCTTTTACCCGGAAATTACCACTCTGGTTAACTTTAAGTTGCACTTCGATATCTCCAATAAGATTACTTGTATTCGAATTATTTTCACCAATTCCCACATTACCATTTATTAACACTCTGTCATTAAGAAAGGTTGTAGAAAGTGCAACTTCCAATTCTTGGCCAGAAATATCGGAGCCAGGTCTATAGTTTAACCCAATATCGAAATCCTTGCTTATCTGAGATAGCCAGTTGCTAAGTTGATTAGATAATAATTCAGCTGAAGTAACACCAAAAGCATTAGTAGTATTTCCCATTTGCGGTGTTGTTGTAGATGAAGTAGATGAATAAAACCTATTCAATATCAAAAGGTAAAGCATTTGTTTGTTAATTTCATCTTGGCTAAGGTTTGCTAATTGAGTTTTTACTTTATCATTAGCATTTGGAATAGTAATACTAAATAGTATGTCTGGAGCCATTAAACTACCCGACATGTGCATGTGGCATTCTACATTAGATTGTTTTTTGTAAATATCGCTTGAGTCGGCAAACTCGGCCATTAAGTCAATTAGCGAAGCTTTTGCATAATATACAGCATCCAAATCAAGAATTGCTTCATACGGGTCGCCCGACCAAATAATCGTTCCACCTGGATTAATATGGAATTTTTTATTTATTATGTTTTCTAAGGTAAATAAATAGTCTCCATCAACCACTACAAGTTCTCCATACATATAAAACTCTTCGTCAGAAGTGTACTCCATTTTTAAATTTCCAGAGCAATAACCTTTAATAAGGTCACCTACTTTTGGATCGAAAACAATTTGAGCTTCGGCATCAGGAGTAACTTCAATATCCATTTTAAAGTAATAATCGCTTGAAGATGCTAATGGATTAATTGATTTTATATCGCTCGAATCTTTTGCTGGTTGAATAAATGTTACATAGCTCACCGCCCCAGTTTCGTAGGACTCTGTCATTGGTAAAACAAAAACAGTATTTGGTTCTGTCTTGGCAACAACATCAATCCCAAATTTATCAAGATTACCCGAAATTTTTACAGTGCCAGAGCCATAAGCCGTTCCATAATAAAGACTGTTGTCTTTTTCTGTTGTATTTAGCAACTTCATTTTGTTTGCATCAATTAGCAAATCGAATCGAAAATCTTCAAATTTATTATGATACACTCCTCCATTAATACTTCCAGGATTTCTATTCTCATCGTATATTTTAAAATTATTGAAAAGAATCGCATTATTTGTAATCAAAATTTTATCATCTGTATAAGCTTTAATCTTTAAGAAATCGTAAATAAATTCAGTTTTTTCAAAGTCTATAAATCCTGAAATACTTGGTTCTGCCATTAAGCCTTGAACATCTAATTCTACGTCAACAAATCCTTTTAAACCGCTAACATCAAATTCTTCCATATAGGGTTTTAGGATATCAAGC
>JBBQCZ010000032.1:0-29028 GCA_038319215.1 Bacteroidales bacterium
ACCACTTACCTCTTACCACTTACAACTTACCTCTTACCACTTACCACTTACCACTTACCACTTACCACTTACCACTTACCACTTACCACTTACCACTTACCACTTACCACTTACCACTTACCACTTACCACTTACCGCTTACCAACTACCGCTCACCACTTACCACTTACCACTTACCACTTACCACTTACCAACTACCTCTCACCGCTCACCGCTCACCGCTCACCGACTACCACTTACCCATCACTTATTCTACCTACTTAAAACCATTATCTGAGTTTCTTTTATTGCAAAAGCTACAGTCCCAATTTCAGTATCATTTATTGTTAGCATATCAAAAATCAAATCTCCTTTTTTTAGAATTCCAATAACTGGAGTTTTATGATGCATTAGTTCATGATACATTTTAACTGCATAATCGGAGCGTTGCTTATTTGAATTTGTGTTGTATGTAAGTTGAACAGCATAGCTTAAAAATTCGCAATCTGGAAGTGACCCGCCTCCAATAGGAACAGAGTTTTCAATTACTTTACAACTTATTTCATCATTTTTTAAAATATTACTTAAGCTTTCTGCTTTGGTCTTGATGTCTTCTTTCTTTTGAGAAATAAGCTTGTAAACCATATTTTTTTTCAACAATTCTTCTTCGTTAAGGTAATATTTGCAAGTAGTTTCGAGTAATGCCAGAGTGGTTTTGCAAACTCTTAATGCCCGCAACATTGGGTGTTTTTTTAATTTTGCAATATATTCCTTTTTCCCCGCAATAATTCCAGCTTGAGGTCCGCCTAAAAGTTTGTCTCCACTAAAGCAAATAATATCTATGCCACTGCTTAGTGACGATTTTATATTTGGCTCGTTGGCAAAAGCAGGATTATCTATTTCTTTTAAAAGTCCAGATCCTTGATCATAAATTACTGGAATAGAAAACTCCTTTCCTAATGCCGCAAGCTCGCTTAGTTCGACATCTTCGGTAAAACCTTTAATAATGTAATTTGATTTGTGAGCTTTAAAGAGAAGAGCAGTCTTGGGTGTAATAGCATTTCGGTAATCGCTTATCCTGGTTTTGTTGGTAGTTCCAACTTCTACCATTTTGCACCCAGAACTTGCCATAATTTCTGGAACACGAAAAGAACCACCTATTTCTACCAGTTCACCGCGCGAAACAATAACTTCTTTTCTTTTTGCAAAACAGCTAAGGCATAGCATAACTGCCGCAGCCGCATTATTCACTATTAATATATCTTCAGCTCCGGTAAGAAATTTGAGCATTTTTGCTACATGTTCGTTTCTACTTCCACGTCCACCGCTGTCTAAGTCGAATTCTAAATTGTTGTATCCTTTAAGAATTTCGAAAGATTCTTTTAGTAAATCTTCGCCTAGAGGAGCACGTCCCAAATTTGTATTGATTATTATTCCGGTTGCGTTATAGACTTTACGGAGGCTTGAATCAGTCAAATCAGATAATATTTCAGTAATTTTTCGAATTACTTCATTTATGCCAGAATAATTTCCGCCATTTTTTAAAATTTCTCTGTAAAAGTCAATAGATTGTCGTATGGCATAAGTTACCGTTTCTCTACCATAAACAGAAATTAGTTCTATGCATTTGGGATCGCACAAAACCTTGTCAACAGCCGGAAGGCGCTTGTAAGCCTCCAGTGGTTTATTCATAAACGGTTATAAATTTTCATAAATTAAAAATACTTTGCAGAGAGAGCAGGAATCGAACCTGCCACAGCCGGTGTTATCCGTCTGCTACCGGTGTTGAAGACCGGGTGAAACACCAGTTTCGTTCTCTCTTTATTTTTGTAAAAATACTAAAAACATTTTAATAATCTTATTGTCGGACTATTGGAATTTTTTGATTAGCTTATCAAACATTTATATTAATACTAATTTATTTTTAATTGCATAAGCCATTAGGCTAATCGAGTTTTTAGAGTTTGTTTTAGTCATTAAATTTGTCTTATGACCAAGAACAGTTCTTTCGCTGATAAATAATGCATCTGCAATTTCTTTATTATTTAAGCCTTCACATAAAAGTTGAAGTATTTCTTTTTCGCGTCGGGTTAACACGAGAACATCTTTTGCTGAAGATTTTTCTTTTATTATTTGTTTTGTGAAAAACTCAAATAATTCCTCAGAATAATAGTTTCCCCCATTATGAACCGTTTGAATCGCTTTTTCAAGCGTTTCTTTATTAATATTTTTAATCAAAAACCCTTTTGCTCCAACATCAATCATACTTTGAATATATTCATCGTCGCCAAACATTGTTAATGCAATTATTTTTAATCCTGGCTGTTTTGTTAGAGCTATTTTTGCTGCTTCAATTCCATTTAACTCTGGCATTTCTATGTCGAGAAGTACTATGTCCGCAGTATCGTTATCGAGAAAATTAATAAATTCGATTCCATTAGTTGCCTCACCACAGAGTTCTAAGTATTTTAATTTCCCAAGAACCATTTTAAGCCCATTGCGAAATATCTCATGGTCGTCAACAATCAGTATTCTTATCTTTTTATCGTTCATCGCTACAAATCTAAATAATTATTTCGATTTTAATATTAAAACCATCAGCAGGAGATTTTACAAAATAGTATTTTCCATTTATTGATTTTATTCTGCTAATAATATTTTTTAGTCCAGTGCCTCCACTGTCCGACATAATTATCTTTTCAGCAGAGAACCCAATTCCATCATCAGAATATGCAAGACTTAAAATGTTTAAATTCTTTTCCAAAAATATGTTTACATTCTTTGCTTTAGCATGTTTTATAGTATTGTTAATTAGTTCGCTAATAACTCTAAATATTATAAGTTCAAGGTTATTGTCTAACTTATCTTCAATGTTTTTGCTTTCAAAATTGATGTGTAACTGATTGGTTTTATTAACCTTGTCACAAAATGTTGCTAAAGCCTTACTTAAACCATAAGATTGTAATATAGTTGGCATTAAATTGTTAGAAATTGTACGAGTTGTATTTACTGCTTCGTCAATTAATTCATTGCTTTGTGCTATCAGCATTTTTCTTTCATTGTCCTCGATAGAAATTGATTTTAATTCGTTGACATATAATTTTAAAGCAGATAAAAGTGGACCAAGACCATCGTGCATTTCTCTTGCAAATCTCTGTCTTTCTTTTTCTTCACCTTGAATTACTGCTGATAGAATCTGCCTTTCAAACTCAACGCGCCGGCTAATATCACGCACAACGCTTAATATCAAATTTTCTTCACCAATTTTAAAAACACGGCTAGAAAACTCAACTTGAATATGTTCGCCAGATTTTTTAACATGCTCCGACTCGAAAGATGAAATTTCATTATCGTAAATGCTTTTTCGATTCTCGCTAACTATTGGCTTGAATTTTTCTGATTTTATATCGCTGATCTTCATCTTAAGCAATTCTTCTCTAGAATATCCAAGCGATTCGCATGCAGCAAGGTTAACTTCAACAATATTCTCGTTTTCATCTGTAACAAAAATATCATCACCAGTGCTGTCAAACAATTTTCTAAACCTTTCTTCAGACTCACGCAAGGCCACACTTATTGTGTCGATTTTCTTTTGAGATTTTTGTAATTCTGTAAAAAATCGGGAAATTCGTCCAGTATTAAAAATATAAATAAATACAAGTATTAGTAGAAGGGCTATCGAACCAATAATTATCGCGCCAGTTATCAAATCGTTTTTAAAAATGTGAGTTTCTTCATCATAAAAAACAACAGCACCAACGTATAGCTCATATTGTTCAATATAATCAAATGCCATTATTTTTCTTTTTTCTTCAAAATTGTATTTAATTATACCATGCTTCTGCTCTTTTATTTGTTTGAATAAAGTGCTGTCACCCCAGTTTTGGCCTTCTCTTGTTGGATGTATTAGCAAAACTCCTTTTTTATCAAATACCAATGGGTATCCACTTTTACCAATTTTGAGTTTGTAAAGAAATGTTTTCAGATTTTCAAGATCTTTTTCTTTTATTCCAACATACAGGGCGCCAATAATTTCCTTATCCTTTAATATTGGCTTATATGCTGTAATATACCAGTCGTTAACCACAAATGCTCTACCGTAATATCTATTGCCAGACAAAATTTGTTTACTAACTTCAGAATCTAACGGAATATATGTTCCCACTGCCCTCTCGTTATTTTCATCTAAAACATTTGTCGAAATTCTAACTAATCCAAATTTAGTTTTCTGAAATATGGTAACTGTTCCGCCAAATATAGCTTGCAGACTGTCAACGAAAGATATGTCTGAATAAAAATTGTCTCCATTTATTTCCCAAGTGTTTAAATAACATGAGTTTGTATCTTTCGAAATCTGATTTATTATGCTGTACTCGGCAGAATCATTGTTAAACTTTAGATTTTGACAATTGAAAAATGCTGATGCAACTTCAAGGCTAGATTTTACCTGCTCTGATTTAAAAGCATATTCTCTTTCTAAAATATTTGACAGTGTTACGACTTCTACTTGTAAATTGTGTTCAAGTTGTATGTTAAACTCATTTATTGATTTGTTTACAAAGTATGCAGTTAGGATTATAATAGCAACAGAAACAAAACCACCTACAGGAATAAATAGTCTAAATTTAAGCAGAATGTTATGTTTCTTCAACATTTGTATTGTTTACATTATTTAATGTTCAATACAAAAATACTATTTTTATGCAATTTGAGCTTAACAAATACTCAAAATTATTTTAATGGAAGTCTCACTGTAAAAGTACTGCCTACATCTGGTGTACTCACGACATTTACGCTACCGTTATATAATTCCACCATTTTTTTAGCAATTGAAAGTCCTAACCCGCTACCAGAAATGAATTTAGTTTTGTTGTTTTTTATTCTAACAAAATCTTGAAATAAAACCGAAATATCTTGTTGGCTAAGCCCAATACCAGTGTCTTTTACAGATATTTGGATAGCTTCAGAGTCTTTGCTGATGTTAATCCATACTTTTCCATCTTCCACATTGTATTTAACAGCATTTGAAATAAAGTTATTTAAAATAATCTCTATCTCATTATTATCGGCCATCATGTACAAAGTTTCTTCGCCTTGTAAAATAACCTGAATATTTTTCTGAATAGCTAATGGCTGAACAGAGTGCATTACATGTTTTGCAATTTCGACAATGTCAGTTTTTTTAAGATCACGAAGCTTTTTGCCAGATTCCATCCTGGTAAGATCAAGTAAATCCATTATTAAACCGCGCATTCCATTAATTCTATCTACCGAACGATCAATCATAACCATATAATCGTCGATATTTTCCCCAAGTTGCTTTTGCTTCATCAGATTCATGTAGCCTTCTATTGCATTTATTGGTGATTTTAATTCGTGCGATAGAACTGAAAGAAACTGAAAACGTATTTGTTTACCATCTTCTTTCATCTTGCGAGTCATTCTCTTAAGAAAGAGGTTTTTTGTAATATTCTCAATAGATGTTTTTAATTCTTGTGGTGTGAAAGGCTTAGGAACAAAGTTAAATGCACCATTGTTTGTTGCTTTGATGGCCAACTCAAGTGAAGCGTATGATGTAATCATCATTACTGCAATGTCCATCTCGTTTTCTTTAATGTATTCTAAGACCTCAATACCTTCAATCCCTGGCAATTTATTGTCTAGTAATACAATGTCTATTTGATTAGAATTGATAATCTCTAGAGCTATTTCTCCAGTCTCGGCTTCTAGAATTTCAAAATTAAAATCTTCATCCATAAATGGATATCCAACTGTGAAATCTTTAAGAATTCTGATGGCTCCAGATCTTATATGCGGTTCGTCATCAACTATTAATAATTTTAGAGTGCTCATATCTTTATATTTTTAATTTATTCTTGGTAAAGTAATTTTGAAAGTAGTTCCTGTAGAGCCTTCCAAAATATTATTATTGGACTCAACACTTATTTTCCCTTTGTGCATTTTTATTATGCCATAAACTAAAGGTAAGCCAAGACCCGTTCCTTTTCCAATTTCTTTTGTCGTAAAAAATGGGGTAAAGAGTTTGTCCATGTTATCTTTGTCAATTCCACAACCGCTGTCCTTTATTTTAATTTCAACATCTTTTGCATTGCCTGTAATTAGAAACTCTAGGACTCCGCCACTTGGCATAGCTTCTACTGCATTTTTTTCAATGTTTGTAAATGCTTGTAGCATCTGCTCGGAGTCAATCATTGCATAAGGATCTTGAATGTCTGCCTTAATTGATGTGATAATATTATCGGGAATAACAACTGAATTTAAACTATTTCTAACAAATTCAACAATGTTAATTTCAACTACTTTTAGCTTGTTCTTTCTGGCAAAATTTAATAATCCTCCAACAATATTTTTACATCTCTCGGCTTGCGTAACAATAATATTCACATCATCTCTAAGCGGGTCGTCCGGTTTTAATTCATCTAGCACAATATTGCTATACATTGTAATTACTCCAAGTGGATTGTTAAGTTCATGAGCAATTCCTGCAGAAATTTGTCCCATGTTGGCAAGTTGTTCAGAGCGTCTTAGTGCCGATTCTGCAGTAGCAAGTTTCTTATTTGATATTTGTAAAGCGTTAAAGTACTTGTATAATTTCTCAGTAGTAAATCTGTATATAAGAACTAACAGAAATAGGATAGCTCCTGTTCCTACAAGGATTGCACTAATTATTGAATCGATAACAATTTCACGATTTTCTATTTTGTTAATTATCGTAGCAGCAATATAAAGATCGAATTCGTCAAAATAAAGAAATGCAAGAGTTCTTTCTTCTCCATTAAGTTCATATTCTATTACACCTTCTTTTTTACCTTTAATTTGATCGGGAAATAATGATCCTGGCATAAATTTTCCTTCCAAAATCGGGTGGATAAGAATTAGCCCAGTATGGTCAAACACAAAGGGGAATCCACTTTTGCCAATTTTAAGGTTATCTAAAATATCTCTTAATTCTGAAAGGTCTTTTTCCTGATCTCCAACATACAACATGCCTACAATTTCACCATTTACCACTATCGGTTCATAGGCTGTTACGTACCACTTGTCAACTACTTTTGCTCTGCCAAAATATGTTTTTCCAGCTAAAACCGACTGTACTACAGGTGAATTGTTTGGAATATAAGTGTAAATAGCTCGATTTCCATTTGGCCTGTGAACATTAGTGCTAATTCTCACAAATCCACTGTCTGATTTCTGAAAAATAGTTATGGTTCCTCCAAATATAGATTCAAGTTTGTCAATAAAATTATTTGAATTGTTTAATGTCTCATTATCTCTGATCCACTTTTTTAGATAAATTTTTTGAACTTGTCTTGTTTCCTGATTTTCGATATCAACCAATGTCGAATCATTCGGTATTACTAGTGCTGATTGATAAAAAAGTTCGTGTGCAACTTTTAAATTAGTTTGTACTTTATTGAGTTTTAGAATGCTTTCGCGCTCAAACATTTTCGAAATAGTTTTTACTTCGAGTTGCAATGTGTTTTTAATATGATCGTTAAAACCTGAAATAGATTTATTAATAAATATTGTTGTGGACACTACGACCACAATAATAATTATTAATGATACCGGTAAAAACAGTTTTAGTTTAAGCGGTATTTTTATTTTTGGTTTCATTATATATTGATTAAATAACAGATTGCCAGTAATGGCTACTTAGAAAAGAAACAGAGTAAGAAAGGTTTCTTACTCTGTACTTAAAGATTGTATTATCTAATGTGTTTTTTAACTTCTTCAATAATCTTGGTGCTTTCAACTGGTTTTCTGATAAAACCTGCTACTGGGAACCAATGTGTTTTGTTGTCTTCGCTTCTATAATCAATACCTGCTGAACCATCAACAATGTTCTTTACTAGTAAAACTTGCAAATCTTTGAAGTTAGGATCTTTACGGAATTCTCTAGCCATTTCCAAAACACTAAGTTTTGAAGTTACTAAAATATCAATTGATGATTGAATTAGAAAAGGAATATCTTTAAATTCTGGATTGTTTAACATTTCTTGTGCTAATTCAAAACCTTCGTAAGGTGTTGTCATCATTACGTCGAGAATTGCTAAATCTGGTTTTGCACTGCGTAGTTTTTCAACTCCTTCGTCTTTGTTTAACGCTGAAATTACTTCGTAACCTTCTTTTGTTAATACTGCTGTCACTACTGTGATCACATCAATGTCGTCGTCTACGATTAAAATCTTTTTTTTAGCTGTTGTTTCCATTTTGGCTATTTTTTAATGTTAATAATGTGTGTTAATTACTTTTTGTTTGTTATTGTAAAGATAATGTGAAAAACGATGCTATCACAGATATTTACCTACGGATTTTTCTGTAAAAAACAACGGTTTATTATTTGTAAAAATCGATACTTTTCTGCAATTTTTACATGTAATATATGAGGCTTAATTACTGGTCGGTTTGTTAAGTTGTTGTAAATAAGAGAGTTGGCGAGTTAGGTGGGCGTGAAGAGTATTTTACGAAAATGCTAATTTCGCAATTTTTAATATGCGTGTTTTAGTATTCTCTCATTTTTTGAGAAAGAATTCGCCTTGAGAAACTAAAAATTTTGTAAATATTTTGGTAGACTTGCATATCTATTCAAGTCGGTTTGTTCTTTTTTTGTTATTTTTGCACAAAAAAAGATGATTTCTCATAGCGAAGCATTAAATATAGTTTTGAAAAATAATTTCAGTACAGCTATTACCACGGTTAATGTAAAAGACTGCATTAACAGAATTTTGGCTCAAGACATTATTTCAACCATAAATATGCCGCCATTCGACAAAAGTATGGTCGATGGTTATGCTATTTTAAGTGCAGATATTGAAAATGTTTTGCAGCTTGATGGCGTAGTTGGAGCTGGCGATGGAGTAGAACAAACTGTTCGCACTGGTCATTGCGTAAAGGTTATGACAGGAGCGCCAATTCCAATTGGTACCGAAATGGTTGTGATGGTTGAAAATGTCGAGATACTCGAATCGGGAAATATTAAAATCACGAATTTAAAATCTTCAAAAAATATTTCGCCCAAAGCTGAAGATATTTCGATAGGAGATAAAGTTCTAAGCAAAGGAACACTTCTAAAACCTTTTCATTGTGGGATATTGGCAACTCTGGGTTATTCAGAAGTGCCAGTTTTCGAGACGGTAAAAGTCGGTATTATCGTTACTGGTGACGAAATTATTGAACCAGGAAATGAATTGTCTGCTGGACAAATTTATAACTCAAATGCATATCAATTAATCAATAATTGCCAAACTTTGGGAATTACTCCCGAATATTTTGGAATTGCTGGCGATACTTATGAATTAATATCTAAAGCTTTTTCGGATATGATTCGGAAAAATGACGTGCTTATAATTACTGGTGGCGTTTCTATGGGCGATTATGATTATGTTGCACCTGTGATGAAAGCTTCTGGCTTGGAAGTGAAATTCGATAGTATCGCGGCTCAGCCTGGTCGTCCACTAGTTTATGCAACCGATGGTAATAAATTCTGTTTTGGAATGCCAGGAAATCCTGTTTCGGGTTTCGTGCTTTTTGAGACAATTGTAAAACCATTTTTATATCAAATAATGGGACACAATTTTAAACCCATTGTTTTGCCTTTGCTGTTAAAAAGTAAAATTCAAAGACGCAAATCTGAACGGAAATCATATTATCCTGTAAAACTAAATGACGATAATACTGTTAGCGCTATTGAATATCACGGATCAGCTCACATGAATGCGTATGCCGAAGCATTTGGTTTAATTGCGCTGGAGATGGGTGTGACAGAAATAAAAGAGGGAGAATTGGTTTATGTTAGACAGATTTAATCGTAAAATTACATATTTGAGAGTTTCGGTTACGGATAGATGCAATTTGCGTTGCGTTTATTGTATGCCCGAAGAGGGAATTAAACTTATTGATCATAAAGATATTTTGAGTTTCGACGAAATTGTTGATGTTTGCAAAACAGGAATTGATTTAGGAATTAATAAAATAAGAATTACTGGCGGAGAACCATTGGTGCGTAAAGGAATTGTTGACTTAATAGAATCTATTGCTAAGCTTGATGGTCTTGAGGATTTAGGCATGACAACAAATGGAATTTTGCTTGATCAATTTGCAAAACCACTAAAAGAAGCTGGGCTTATGCGAGTAAATGTAAGTCTCGACACTTTAGATCCCGATGAATTTACAAGAATTACGCGTGGCGGCAAAATTACAGATGTGATAAAAGGAATTGTGGCTGCTCAAAAAGCTGGATTAGAACCTGTAAAGATAAATTCTGTGGTTTTTGACAAATCTGACGATTCGATTAAAGAAGCGCTAAAAGATTTTGCAAATGAAATGGGTTTACAAGTTAGATTTATTTCTCAAATGAATTTAGAAACTGGCGATTTCTCTGTGGTAGAAGGCGGTACTGGCGGCGATTGCGAAATCTGTAACAGATTAAGACTTACTGCTAATGGCTTTGTAAAACCTTGTCTTTTCTCTGATGACGAATACAATGTACGTCAGCTCGGAGCCAGAGAAGCCATGATAAAAGCAGTAGAATTTAAACCAGAAAAAGGTGTCTCCTGCAAACACGGAGATTTTTATAATATTGGGGGTTAGGAAGTACTTAAAGTACTTAAAGTACTTAAAGTGCCTAAAGTTCCGAAGAATCAAAAATCTATGATTTTTGTTATTCTTCGAGAATCCTCGAAAAAATATGAAATTGCTTTATCGCAATAATATTTAACGAGGTTTTAATGAGAAAAAACTGGAATTCGCTAACATAGTTTAAGCAATTTCTGTTTTTTCGGGATGCCTAAAGTGGTGAACAAAAAATAAATAATAGAAACTTTGTAAGTCAAATTCTGTTACTGATTCGCCGCGGCGAAGTCGAAGTACGAATTTGACCTGACAAAGAACAAAAAACAAATAAACATGACCAAAGAACTATCACACATAGACAACAAAACAGGCAAAGCCAACATGGTAGATGTTGCTGACAAACCTGAAAGTATTAGAATTGCAATAGCAGAAGGATTTATCAATCTTGCAGCCGAAACAGTAAAAATGATTGAAGATAATACAATGAAGAAAGGGGAGGTGCTATCAATTTCTGAGTTTGCCGGAATTATGGCAGCTAAGAAAACTCCTGAACTTATTCCGCTATGTCACCAGTTGAACCTAACAAAAGTTGACGTAACTGCCAAAACAGAAAATAATGGCGTAAGAATTACAGCGACCACAAAATGCATTGGTCAGACTGGCGTAGAAATGGAAGCCCTTACCGCTGTAAGTGTTGGCTTGCTCACAATTTACGATATGTGCAAAGCCGTGGATAAAAATATGGTGATAGGAGAGATTAAGTTGCTTGAGAAGACGAAAACGAATCGGTAAAATAGATTTTCTTTACCGATTTTACACTTTTATTATTCCTTTACAAATCCTCCGGTATAAACTCCTTCATTGGTTTTTACATAAATTAAATATTGACCTGCTGGTAATTCCTGTGTAGTTATTGTAAATCTGCTTTCAAAACTAATATTTCCAGATTTGATTAGCTTTCCTTGCAAATTAAAAACGCTATAAGCTTCAATTTTCTGATTGTCGGATAACTGAACTGTTATGTGTGAGTTTGCCGGAACTGGATATAGATTCAGACTATTTGCAACTTGTGACTCGGCAAATCCGCAGACTTCGATTGTTATTACTATTGTGTCAACTCCTGTACAATTATCATCAGTTAAAGTTACGTAAACATTTTGCAGACCAGTGGAACTGTAAGTGAGTTCCTGCTCGTTGGTTATAGAACCTGAACTCCAAGAGTATGAATTATAACCTGTGTTGGCTTCGAGCGTGTAGGTTTGGTTTGAGCAGAATGTAGTGTCGTTGATTCCAGTTGAAAGTTGTGGGTAAACTGTTGCATGTAAATTTACGATACTGTCGGTTTCTGGTTGTGATGATGGTAAAATAAACTGATAATCGCCGCTTTGGGTGAGCACTGTTCCGTTATACTCAGTACCATAACAGAAATTGGCTGTTTCTTCACTCATAAAAGGACAAACATTGCCGTACTTGGCAATAAACATTTTAAAGCCTTCGCCGTAAATGTAATGATCGCCAAATGTTAAACCGTAATCGTAAGTGCCAGTTGTAAATATTTCGCCCCAGTTGTTGACACGGGTGTCGAAAGGGTAAAGTTTTCCAGGATTAGTACATGTGGTGGGAATATCAATTGATTCTACTGAATTCCCCAAAGTGTCCCAAACGCAAACTGCCAATCCGTAACTTGTACTGTTTTCATAAAGCTGGTCGTGCTGCAAGTTTACAAGCCATTTAACTGTACCATACAATTTATTATCATATAGCCCAAGACTACTTACAAAACCTTCACGAGATTTGATACTTTGTACCCAATCGTAATTGCCATCCATGTCGTAATTGGCGATAAAACCTGTTCTAGAATTTGAAGGAACAAAATATGCTTGTAATGTATCAACTCCTCCAAAAACAGTACTTGTATTTGGACCAGTACTTCTTGCTTGTACTGCCCATCCACTAACATAAATATTATTAGTTTCTTCATCGAGCAATAGTGACTCAAAAAAACAATTGCTTAACAAACCATCTTCACTATAACCTTTTGTCTGCTGTGTCCATTGTACATCGCCATCGCTGTTCATTTTTATCAGAAAACCTACTGCATTATTATTTATATAAGTCTCCAAATGCTGATTATTTCCTAAATCTACTTCAACAGGATATGTTTCGGTGCCTAAAGTGTTGTTCGTTTGCAGATAACCAACCATATAAAGATTGTTTTGGGAATCGCAGGCCATGTCGTAAAAGTCCATTGCAGTTGAGTAATTATCAACGTCACTAATCCCATTAATAATTGACTTAAACCAAAGCAAATTAAATTCTGAATCAAATTTTAACATATAATATGGAGCCTGTTCTGTTTCAACTGTTATTGTATCCGTAATTGGTAGATTATCACAATATAATACAGATGTTTGATTACTGTATAACCCTGCAAGTAAATAGTAATTTCCATCATTATCGATAGAAAAACCACGTTGATGAGATGGATCATTCCATAAATTTAAAATAAAAGATTTAGTAATATTGTCATTATAGAGCGATAATAAATGGTAATCAAGAATATTTCCCTGTAAATCCATCTTCATAATATATGAATAATTACGATAGGGAATCCAAGGGAAAATACTATTTTGGGGATAATCCTGAACAAGAATTGACCCAATGACCAAGGTATCCAAAAACCAAGTTTTATAAAAATTATCAATATGACAAGATCCAGAAAGATACAAATAATCATCTTTAAGTATCATATAATTGGCCTGATCATGGCGCTGTTCTGAATTTGATATTGCTTTAAACCATTCTATATCACCTGCACAATTATACTTTGCAATAAACCCTCCTCTGTTTCCATCAATAAATAGAGGCAGGGTACTATCATTAAACTCTGTACCCGCACCATAAGTACCATATACGTATGCATTACCATTGTCATCAAGAACCAAATTATTAGGCATGTTATTATTCGATGGATCGCTTCCACTTTGTCCCCCAAACGATTTTGCATATTGCCAAGACTGGGCTTGTAAACTTACAGAAGCAATAAAAATTAAAAGTAAGGTGCATATTGAATTTTTCATAATCTCTGAATTAAAATATAAAAATAATCAAAATTGAGTACAAAAACAAGAAAACTTACGGGGAGAAATCTCCGTAAGTTTGCCTCTGTTTTTTTTACAAAGTGGACTCTTGTCTATTGAAATGTTTAGATTGTGGCTTTCACTAAATCAATAATTTTTACCTGCAATTTTATTTTACCCCAAAAATTTATTGTTCTTTTATGTCTTTTAATTCATTCTTAATTATTTCTAATGGATTTATTATTGGCAAATATACATTTGATAATTTGCAGGAAGCTGTTTTGCTAATTAGTAGCCCTCTTATAGTAGAAAATGATATTCCCAATAAACTTGATAAAAAGTTTGCGTTTTTTTGTTCGAGAGTATCTAACTTTTCGCATTTGAATACTATATCAAAATCAGCTTTGAGAATTTCACTTGCCTCATATATATATGCTATCGAAAGTTTTACTAAAACTAATTCTTTTTCCTTGTCAAAGCCAAACGATGGTCTGATAAGGAACTCAATATTCTCAATATTTAAAGAATCAGGATTCTCAATTTCTTCCATTAAAAAAGAGTTAGTTTTTATATCAATAATCTTAAATGGATAAACATATTTCAAGTGTTTCTTTTTCATTATTTTTAAATTTTAAAAGGTTCAGAATTTAAACTTTTGACGAAATATCCGGATTTAGGCTCTGCTACAGATGAATCATTTTTTATAGTATGTTCGTTTAAATATATAAATTTAAAATTTGCTGCCTTTTTTGTTTCCAAATCATCAATATCCTTAAAATTTATTTCAGGAATTTTTCCAATAGCAAGAGATAGTTCAACAAGTTTCGAAAGCTTGTAATCAAAACCACCATTTAATATTTGTGAAACATAACCTTTTGAAACTCCTAGGTCTTTTGCAAATTGAGTTTGGGTAATTTTGTTTGTTGCTAGATATTCATGTAATTGGCGAAATAATTCGTTTTGAATTTTTGTAACATTATATCCTTTACTGTTAATTAAATCTTTACGTTTCATATCTATAAGTTTTGACTGTAAGTTTTTTTAATATTTCTAAATTTATTAATGTCTTTTGCTTGAGAATTCTTATACCCACCTAGTATTACTACTTTGCCCTCGTTGGTTTTAATTGCATATACTCTTAGATGTTTGGTTTTAAATTCATATTCTTTAATTCTATCTTTCTTATTGTTTGTTATATCCCTGAATTTTGTTTTTGGCAACAACTTATTATTTGCAACATCTTCTATTAGTGAGTATAAAGAATTTAACTCCTCATTATATTGACCATTGGCATTTATTTCATTCTCAAACTCATCAAACTGGCATTTTCCATCAATATCAAGCTTAAAAATACTTTGAAAACCATCTATTTCTGATATTTTATTTAACGTATATTTTTTCATAATGTTTAGTTTGAACTAAACTTTTGCAAAGAAAAGTCCTTTTGTTCGTTTATGCAAGAAGTTTCAGACTACTTATATGTGTTATAAAACACATTAATGATTATTTATATAAAATATTTAGTCAAATATCATAGTTTCTTGTGCAGAGTTTACCCTGTAACCAACAGTTAGTGCGGCTTCCAAACGGTAATATTCGACCAATCTTTGTACTTTGCGACTGCCTTCTTGCTGAACTATTTCCAAAATGGAAACAGTTGCCTCTTTGCTTAATTCCTCTATATCATATATGTTTTTCAGATGTTTGTTTACAGCTGGTACATTTACCCCAAACAACTCTGCCATTGCTTTTTGTGTAAGCCAAAAAGAACCATCCTGAAAATAAACCGATACATTTACTTTTTTATCTACTGTATTATAGAATAATAAATTTCTTGCCTCCATTTTACACTTCTAATTTTCCGTTATAACTCCCAAAATATATGGAATCTTATTTCCAAAAATGATAAATTATCCATTGCTTTATTCTTTATATTGTTTCCCAAAACTACCACTTAATCAACTAAATCTTAGGGCATATTTCCAATAGTTTCTGCCTTCAAAATTAAACATAGTAATGTTAATTGTTTTATTGTTGACGAGTTATTTTGCAAAATTTAATTACCCTCAATGCTCTTTTTTTTTAATTTTGCACTATCATAAAAATAAAGCTTATGAAATTTACAATACAATCACTCAACGTTTCAGAGAAAAAAGGAACTTTAAAAGTACCAGTAGAACAAGTCGAATTAAATTTTGAAGGCATTGCTACCGATGCACACAGTGGAAAATGGCATCGCCAGGTTAGTTTATTGGCAAAAGAAAATATTGATGAATTTTCGATTCAGTACAAGCAAAGTTTTAAATTTGGCGACTTTGCCGAAAATATTACAACCGAAGGAATTGACTTTCGTAAAGTAAAAGTTCTCGACATTCTCGAAAACGAAAATGTTGAAATGATGATTACCCAAAAAGGTAAAAAATGTCATGGTGGCGGTTGTGCTGTTTTTAATGCTGTTGGTCATTGTGTTATGCCAAAAGAAGGAATATTCGCTCAAGTTGTGCGCCCCGGAAAACTGAAAACTGGCGACATAATGAACTACAAACCTAAAGTTTTTAAAATTGCTGTTATCACCCTAAGTGATCGTGCCAGTCGTGGCGAATATCAAGATTTGAGCGGACCAGCAATTGTAGAAATGACCGAGACCTTTTATAAAGGAATAGATAGACTTAGCGAAATTACAAGTTACATAATCCCTGATAACGCAATAGAATTATCAGATCTTATCAGTAAATTATCGAAAGAGTGTGATGCTATTTTTACAACTGGCGGAACCGGCATGAGCGAAAAAGATATCACTATCGAAACTGTTTCGCCAATCTTGTCAAAACAATTACCAGGAATAATGGAAATGGTTAGAATTAAATATGGACAGCAAAATCCAAATGCTCTATTAAGCAGAAGCATTGCAGGCTCAATAGGTAAAACCTTGGTTTTCTGCATGCCCGGAAGCCCAAAAGCTGTTCGCGAATATATGACCGAGATTTTTACAGTCCTCGAACACCTTATATATATGGTGTACGGGTTTGATAATCATTAGGAAGTGCACTAGAGTGCCTAGAGTGGTGCGGTGCGATGTGTTGATTCGCCGCGGCGAAGTCGAAATATCGAACCTTACATAGATTGCAGAATGTAAACGATTTTGTTTTTATGACTAACAACAGCGTTACCGAACGATTACCTTCGGTGAGCCCTGCGGGGTTGCATCGTGTGGTAACACCAGAAAAGAACTTAAAACAATCGATCTGCCGCGGCGGATGTAATTTGTAATTTGTAATTTGTAATTTTACAAAAATTATATTGATGAAAAACGATAAAATATTATTAGGACATGGCAGCGGTGGAAAGTTATCGCACACACTGATTCAGGAAGTTTTCGTGAAGCATTTTGACAATACTATCCTCGATACGCAAACAGATGCGGCAGTTTTACAAATTGACAGCAAGTCTATTTCGTTTACAACCGATTCGTTTGTTGTCGATCCAATATTTTTTCCGGGAGGAAACATTGGCAAACTGGCTATTTGCGGAACAGTAAATGATTTAGCAGTTTCTGGTGCCACACCTTTGTATTTGAGCTCTGCTTTTATAATCGAAGAAGGTTTTCCAATTGATGAATTAAACGAAATTGTGAAAACAATGGCTGAAGAAGCTAAAAAAGCAGGTGTTCGTATTGTTACCGGCGACACTAAAGTTGTTGACAAAGGCAAATGCGACAAAGTTTTTATAAATACAACTGGTGTTGGTACAATTGAAGAAAATCGAAAACATATTGGTAGCGGCAGAAATATTGAACCTGGTGATAAAATTATTATCAACGGCAGTATTGGCGATCATGGAATGGCAATAATGAGTGCAAGAAATGATTTAAAAATCTCTGCTCCCATCGTTTCAGACTGTGCTTGTTTGCATAAATTAATCGCTTCCGCATTAGATGTTTCAGATTCGGTAAAATTTATTCGTGATGCAACTAGAGGTGGATTAGCGACTGTAGTTTCTGAACTCGTTAGCACAAAGAAGTTTGGAATCGAAATAGACGAAGAAAAAGTTCCTGTTTTAGATAGCGTTAGAGGAATGTGCGAATTACTAGGATTTGACCCGTTTTATGTTGCAAATGAAGGCAAGTTTGTAATGATAGTTGGTAAAAACGATGCCGAAAAAGTGCTTGCTGAACTTAGAAAAAATGAACATGGCGAAAATGCCGCTATCATTGGAGAAATAGTTTCGGAACACCCTGGTAGAAGTTTGGTAAAAACTGGAATTGGCGGAACTCGCATTCTCGACATGATGTCGGGAGAACAGTTACCTCGAATTTGTTAAAAGATTAACAGATAAGAATGTAAAATTCTTTTATTACTTATTAATTTTGTAAAATAATTAAAGCAAATGCACGAATTATCAATAGCTATGAGTATTGTGGAGATTGCCGAAGACAATGTAAAGCAATCGAAAGTAAATTCTGTGAGCGAAATACAAATAGAAGTTGGAGAACTTTCTGGTGTTGTAATCGAAGCTCTAGAATTTGCAATGGATGAAGCTGTTAAAAACACAGTTCTTGCAAATGCGAAACTAGTAATCATAAATATTCCCGGAAAAGTAAAATGCTTATCCTGCTTACATGAATTCGAAGCTGCAGATATCTTCACTCCTTGCCCAGTTTGTGCAAGTTTCGAAAATGAAGTAATTGCAGGAAAAGAACTTAGGGTAATGTCGATGGTGGCGGAATGAAGAAGTGCACTAAAGTACTTGAGGGAAAGTGCGCTAGAGTATTTGGAGTACTTGGAGTGCCTAAAGTACTTAGGGGAAGTGCGCTAAAGTATTTGGAGTACTTGGAGTGCCTAAAGTACTTAGGGGGTATTAAAAATTATTGAAAATAAAAAAATAAATAGATTAAGCCAGCAGCCACAAGTACTCTAGGCACTCCAAGTACTTTAGGCACTCTAGGCACTTATAAAAGTAACTAAACAAATAAAACTCAACAAATATGTGTGGAACATGTGGATGCTCAGACGAAAGCTCTGTAACAATTAGAAAACCATCCGCCGCGGCGGAAGAAAACAATCATACTCACGAACACGTTCATGCTGACGGAACTAGTCATGTGCATGATCACGATCATGAAGATAGTCATGGACACAGTGAAAGTCACGATCACCAACACGATCACGGCCACCCTCATGTACATGCTGATGGTACTACTCACGAACACGATCACGACCACTCGAGCGGACACGGACACGAAAGCAGTCACGACCATAATCACAGTCATAATCATGACCATGAACACGGACATTCGCATGACCATTCGCACTCATACGAACACAGCCATGCGATAGAAATAAAGATTGAACAAGATATTTTGCATAAAAACGACAAACTTGCTGAAAGAAATAGAGGCTATTTTGAAGCAAAAAATATTTTGTCAATTAACATGGTTAGTTCTCCTGGTTCTGGTAAAACTAGTCTTTTGGAAAGAACTATCAGAGAAAAGAAAGATGGATTCGACTTTTTTATTATTGAAGGCGATCAACAAACTATGAATGATGCCGAAAGAATAAAAGCCGCTGGAGCTCCAGTTGTTCAAGTTAATACTGGTCAAGGTTGCCATTTAGATGCCGATATGGTTAATAGAGCCGTAAAAGTTCTGGAAGTAAATGACAATTCTGTTTTATTTATTGAAAATGTTGGAAATCTTGTTTGTCCCGCTATGTTTGATTTAGGCGAATCAAAAAGAGTTGTGGTAATTAGTGTAACTGAAGGTGAAGATAAACCGATTAAATACCCTGCAATGTTTAGCACATCTGATATTTGCATAATTAACAAAATTGATTTATTACCTTATCTAGATTTCGATGTTGAAAAACTAAAAAATTATGCTAGTCAGGTAAATCATCATCTAGAGTTTATTGAATTGTCGGTTAAAAGCGGCGAAGGAATGGACAAATGGTACGAGTGGTTAAAAAAGACTTTGGCAAATAATCAGGCATAGTAAAAACAAGATAAGATGGATGGAATTAGCGTACTTATAATAACCGCAATTACTTTAGGATTTGTTCATACTGTTATTGGACCAGATCATTACTTGCCTTTTATTGTAATGTCAAAAGCCAGAAACTGGACAATGAGAAAAACTCTCTTTATAACAGTTTTATGTGGACTTGGACATATTTTAAGTTCTGTAGTAATTGGTTTTATTGGAATAGCAGCAGGAATTGCTATTTCTAAAATTGAAATGTTTGAAGGTCATCGTGGCAATGTTGCTGCTTGGGCATTTATTATTTTTGGATTTATTTATATGGCATGGGGAATTTATCGTGCTATAAAGAATAAAAAACATACACATTTACATTTTCATAAAAGTGGTAAAGCACATGAGCACGAGCATTCTCACGAAAGTGATCACAGCCACGTTCACAAGAAAAACATTACACCTTGGATATTATTTACAATTTTTCTATTAGGTCCATGCGAACCACTAGTTCCATTGCTTATGTACCCAGCAGCAACAAGCTCTATAACTGGAACAGTTTTAGTTTCATTAGCATTTGGACTTACCACTATTGGCACAATGACACTAATAGTATTTTTGGCGTCTTACGGAATTAAAATTATAAAAACTGACAAACTAGAAAAATATATGCATGCAATTGCTGGCTTTACGATTTTTGCAAGTGGAATGGCAATTGTATTTTTAGGATTATAATTTTTCTATATTTGTAAAATGAGTTTATCAGAAAAAACAGTAGAAAGACTTATCCGATGCAGGCGAGAATTACTGAAATATCAGTATATGGATAAACCTCATGTATTCTCAAATGATTTAGCAAGGGTTTTAAATATTCGACCAGAACAATTACGGCAAGATTTAATGGCAACAGGAATTGTAGCAGGTAGTAATAGAAATGGTTATGATGTGAACAAACTAATTGTAGCTATCGAAGAAAAAACTGCTCTTTCGCAATTAAGTAAAGTTGCATTTATTGGCGACGGTGCACTTGTAGATGTTTATAAAAGTTTTATCGATTCTGGACTAATAGAATTTAGTATAGAAGCAATTTTCAGTTTTACTATCACTAAAGAATGCCACAACAATATTCCTTGTTACACACTCAACAGGATGCCCGAAGTAATCGAATCAAAAGGTGTCGAAATTGCAGTTGTGGCAGTATGTGCCGATTTGGTAAAAGAAGTTGTTGATATTCTACAACTTTGTGGGATAAAAGGAATTGTGAATCTCTCATCAGAATTTATTTTGCCACTACCAGGTATTCAAGTTGAGAATTACGACCTATTATCAGCCATTGAAAAGGTTAATTTTTTGATAAAAAAAGACTTCGAATTAGAACAATTAAAGCATAAAAAAACTAGAAATGAAAGAGGAAATTGAAAATAATATAATCGCAATTTTAAAAAGATTATGCACTCACTTTAATCTTAGCAATACCGTTGAGAGTATTGATTCTAGAAGTGAAATTCTTAAGAATCTAGAGCTTATTGACAATGAATTATTTAATGCTTTAAAAGAATATCTAGTTCTTTACGATTCGTACGTTTTCATAAAATCAGACCGCACGCTAATGTTTAAAGCTAGAGATATTTGGAAAATTGAATTAGATATGTTCGGATCATCGTTAGAAAAAGCTGAAGAAGATTTTCAACAACTCTTGAATGAAAAAGGGATAAATTAAATTCTATAAAAAAAGGCCACCTGATTTCTCTTTCAAATTTACTTCTTTTGGTACAAATTATGCAAAGGAATTAGCTCTAAAAAATTAGCAAACGTATTTTATGAAAAATTTAATTCTGGTTTTATTTATAATTGTTTTAGCAACGGCTTGTATCACATTACCTAAAAACACGCACCACAGTAGTAATGAGGATTTGAAAGAACAATCTTATCTTGCTTTAGAATTTGACAATACTATTTGCAATTTAAAAATCGAAAATGATACCGCATATTATTACACAGGTGATTACTTAATTTACAATACCTATTTACAACCAAAGAAAATGATTGGTGGAGAAATTGACAATCCACAAGAAATTCAGGATACAGCATATCTTATCGCAAATTGTTTGGTTGTTTTAAGAAATATTAAAACTGCTGGCTATTTTTGCCATATTCCACAAATTGAAAATGTTGAAGTATATACATTTCGAGGATTAGTGCTGTCTTACAAACAAGATGATTTAAAAAGTAAATGTTTAGATGGTTTTGATTTTGTTGATAATTTTAATGGCAGGTTTTACTCTTCGCCTATAAATAATTGGGGCATAATTAATATTGATGCCGAAGGCGAGATTTATGGATATTTATTTGTTAAAAATGATGGAAGTATTAAAGAAATTCAGTACAAAAATTCTTTTCAATATGGCGATAATGCAACAGAAAGCCACTTTAATAAAAACAATGAATTTATTATCAGCGCTCGAGATGGCAAAAATAAGCTTGGCGAGATAATTATTAATAGTGATGGAGAATATCGATTTGTTGCAACTAATAATTGACTTATACACTCTCTGATTATTTATTTTTACAAATGCCTGATTTCTAGTATTTTTTGCTATCGTTAAACTTTTAACAAGTTGATTATCAGAGATTTAGTTATTTATTAAAATCATTTTTATAATTTTGTGACATATACAAACATAAATACTAAATTATGAAAAGATATGTTGCATTTTTAATTCTTGGAGTGATATTGAGTTTCTCGACTCATGCTCAAAGTATTTCGGATGATACAATTCAATTAAAAGAGGTGGTTATTTCCGGGACAAAGACTGAGATAATCAGAAACAATGTTCCGCTGACAATTTCAACAATTACAAAAGCTGATATCGAAAACAGCAATGAATCTGCATTATTACCGATAATAAGCGAGCAAGTTCCTGGAGTTTTTGTAACAGAAAGAGGAACAACAGGATTTGGAGTTTCTTCTGGAGCAGCAGGACAAATAAGTATAAGAGGTGTTGGTGGAAGTCCCAATACTCAGGTTCTTATGCTTCTCGACGGTCATCCACAATACATGGGAATTATGGGTCATCCCCTGCCCGATTCTTATGTTGCGTCTGATGTTGAGAGAGTTGAAATTATTCGTGGACCAGCATCTATTTTATATGGTTCGGGAGCAATGGGTGGAGTAATAAATATCATAACTAAAAAACAGAAATCTGATGGTTATTCGATAAATGCAAACGCTTCTTACGGCTCATTCAATACTCAAAAATATATGGCAAGCGGAGGCTATAGAAGCGGGAAATTCAACGTGTTTACATCGTACAATCACGATCAAACTGACGGACATCGTACAAATTCTGAATTTAAAATTGATAACGGATATATTAAAATGGGATATGATATTTCGGACAAAATTACTGCTACTGCAGATTTTAATATCGCAAAGTTTTACACCGAAGACCCAGGTCCATCATATATAACAGATTCTTCCTTTATAAATCAGATTCATTGGATTGACATACTTCGAGGCAAGGCTTCTCTTTCGGTAGAAAATAATTTTGAAAAGCTTAGTGGGGCGGTAAAAATATTCCACAATTTTGGTGATCATGTAATCTACGATGGTTTTCATTCTAAAGATATAAACTCGGGCGTAATGTTTTACCAAAGTGGCAGCTTTTTCAATGGAAATCTTACAACTTTTGGAGTTGATTTTAAAACTTTTGGTGGAATTGCTGAAAACACAATAGCTATGAATGGCGAAGGGATAATTTTTGGAGATACAACACTAACCGAAATGGCAGGCTATGTATTGATGCAGCAAAACTTTGCCGAAAAGTTTATTATAAATGCCGGAATAAGATCAGAATATCACAGCGTTTATGGTAATGAATGGATTCCACAAGCTGGAGTTTGTTATAATGTTACAGACAAATCGACTCTAAAAGGAATAGTATCAAAAGGATTCCGCAGTCCAACAATTCGAGAATTATATCTTTGGGCACCAGCTAACGAGAACCTATTGCCAGAGGAACTATGGAACTACGAGATTAGTTATCTACAAAGAATAAACGCTAAGATAAACTTTGAACTAACAGCATTTCATAATCAAGGTAGTAATATGATTAAAACTGTTATGGATGGCGGCATTCCAAAAAATATGAATACGGGCAGTTTTAGTAATTATGGTGCCGAATTCATGGCAAACTATAGGGTTAACAAAAGTCTTAATTTAAACATAAATTACAGTTATCTCTACATGGAATCACCAATAATTGCATCACCAGAGCATCAAGCCTTTTTTAGTGCAAGATATAAAATCAAAAAGTTTGCTTTTAGCAGTACTTTGCAGTCTATTAACGGGCTATACACATCCGTAACTGCTGGGGACATCAGAAAAGTTAACTATTTAGTCTTAAATGCGAGAGTCAATTATATCATTAAAGAATTCGCAAGTGTATTTATTGCCGGAAACAATCTTTTAAATTCACAATATGAGATTAATTATGGATATCCGATGCCGGGAATAAACTTTACAGCAGGTATAAATGTGGGTATAAAGAAAAACAAATGATAATCCGTCCGCCGCGGCGGAGGCGGACAAAAGACAAGTTCCAAATGGCAAAAAACAATCCGTCCGTCCGCTGCGGCGGAGGCGAAGTCGAAGTACGAATTTGACCATACAAATAAAAAAGCTAAATGAAAAATTTAATTCTTTTATCAATAGTGATGTTCTCATTATCTTTCACGATGATGGCACATTCTGGCAAAGCCAAATATCATGTAATAATTGATACCGATTGCGGACCAGATGACTTGAGGGCAATTTCCTTGATATTATCTTGTCCTGAATTTGAAGTAATTGCAATTACAATATCTGATGGGCTACTGCGCCCCGAAGAAGGCTACGTGAAAGTAAAATCCTTGCTAAAACATTTTGGACATGAAGGTATTCCGGTTGCGTATGGAAATACAATTAATAAGAAGGAATCAATTTGTCATAACACGTGTTTAGCTGTAAAATGGGGAGATGAGTCTGGAATTATTGTTCCTTCTACAGCTTCTGCATTTGAAATACTCAAATATGAAATTAACAATGAAGATGAACCAATCATGCTAATTTGTTTGGGTCCTTTAACAAATATCAGTAAAATTATTGCAGATGAGAGTTTAAAGCTTCAAATAAGTAAAATCTTATGGTATTGCGACGATGCAAAGGAAAAAACTGGGATGAATTATGAAAAAGATAGCAAAGCTGCTGAATTTTGCTTAAAATCTGATATCCCGAAAATAATTATTAGTTCTAAAAATAATCCTGATTTACTTGTTGATAATAATTTTCTCAGTTCACTAAAGACAGTAAATAATATCTATTCAAGCAAAATAATATCATCACACGATTGTGCCGAAGTGAAAGAAAAAATCAGCAATAAAAAATACAAATTATGGGACGATTTATTACCGATATTTTTAATTCATCCCGAAATTTTTGAATCTGTTACATCTGAAAGCAATACTATTTTCGTTCAGCCTGTTGAAAATTCTAAGGAACAGCTAACAGTAGCTTATATCGAGATTATTAATAGTAAAAACTCCAATGAGAACAAGGTTTTCAAGAGTTTCCCACTATCATCAGAATTATATGCTGACGATATAAGTGCAGATGTGGCTGAAATTATCGCTCGACATGGAATATCAGAGTTCAGAGCAGGCGTATTAACCAACGAACTACACGGACATTTGGGAATTTATGCAATTATAGGAGTAAAAATGGGCATCAGAGTTCGACAGTATTTTAATATCGGTGTTGACGAAATACACATTACATCATTTGCAGGTTCTCAACCTCCTATAAGTTGCATGAACGATGGTTTACAAGTAGGAACTGGTGCTACTATTGGACATGGTTTGATAAAAATCTCAGACGAACCCAAGAATAGACCCGAAGCAATATTCGAATTTAAAAATAGGCAAGTAACGCTTAGACTTAAAGATGAATATTGGGATTTGATAAAAAAAGATGTTCAGCAAACAATAAAAGAAAACGGAAATCTTACTCCTGCGTATTGGTTAAAATTGCGAGTACTAGCATTAAAATACTGGAAAGATTTTGACAGGATGGAGATTTTTGAGATAGAGGAAATGTAAATAGTACCTAGGCGATTGCTTTTCACTTAAGTATCCAAGTTGATGTTCGAGTTTGGAATGCCAAGTTATCAAAATCCAATTTGCTCTACTCCTATATATTTCAAAAAAACCGCACACCTATTCAATATTTAGTTTAATTTTGTAGCTTATTATACATATATTTAAGATATAAGATTTAAACGAATTTACATGAAAGTCACAAGAATTTTTGACCTACTCGAAAGATACAAACAGGAATTTAGCAGCAAACCAGATGTTTTTGTTTCTAAAGTTGATGGGAAATGGGTATCAGTGAGTGCAGAAAAATATATTGAAGATTCATACAATTTTAGCTATGGATTATTAGCAATGGGTTTTAAAAAAGGTGATAAGATTGCTACAATTTCTCACAATTGTCCTGAATGGAATATAGTTGACATGGGAATGTCTATGATTGGAGTAGTTCATGTGCCGATTTTTAACACTTTAACTGAAGATGAATACAAGTATATATTAAACCATTCAGAAGTAAAAGCGGTAATTGTTGCAAATAAAGTAATGTATAATACAATATCTTCTGCTTTCGATGGAATTGGAAATAAAGAAAACATTTTCTCTTTAAAAGAATTGGATGGAGTTCCATATTGGGAAAGCATTCTTGAGCTTGGAAGAAAAAATTCTGATATTTTTAAAGATGATTTAGAGCAGATAAAAAATACAATTACTGAAGAAGATTTTGCAACGCTTATTTACACCTCTGGCACAACCGGAGTATCAAAAGGAGTTATGCTTTCTCATAAAAATTTAGTTCAGAATTTTCTTGCTGCTTCCAAAGTTTTTGCTCTTACTCCCGACGACAAATATTTAAGTATTTTACCTTTATGTCATGTTGGCGGTAGAATGGGAAATTATCAAACTCAATATAGTGGTTGTAGCTTATATTATGCCGAGAATATGGCCACAATTGCTAAAAATTTAAAAGAAATTCAACCTAATGGATTTGATGCAGTTCCTAGAATTCTCGAAAAAATTTATGATACGATTATTTCAAAAGGAAACAATTTAAAAGGATTTAAAAAGAAGATATTTTTCTGGTCGGTAAAAACTGGTTTGGATTACGATATTTCAAAATCTCCATTTTACAAATTGAAATTAAAAATCGCTGACAAATTGATTTTCAGCAAATGGCGTGATGCAATTGGCGGAAATGTAAGGCTAGTAGGATGTGGAGGCGCAAGTCTTCAACCTCGTCTCGAAAGAGTGTTTTGGGCTTGTGGTATCAAAGTTCTGAATATGTATGGATTAACTGAAACTTCTCCTATTATTACAATTAACAGATCTACCGAGCCTGATGTAAAACTTGGTTCTGTGGGCGTTATAATTGATGGAGTTGAGTTGAAAATTGCAGATGATGGTGAAATTCTTTGTAAAGGTCACAATGTAATGATGGGTTATTACAAAAATCCTAAACTTACAGCAGAAGCTTTTGATAAAGACGGATGGTTTCTAACGGGAGATATCGGCAGAATTGAGGAAGGTAGATTTCTAATTGTTACAGATAGAAAAAAGGAGATTTTCAAACTTTCAAACGGTAAATATGTTGCACCTCAAAGTGTAGAAGGACGACTAAAAGAGTGCATTTTTGTTGATCAGGTTATGGTTGTTGGTGAGCACGAAAAGTTTGCAAGCGCAATTATTTCGCCGAATTTCGACAACCTTTTTAGTTGGTGTAAAGACAATGATATTAGTTACGATAGTAAAGAAGAACTTATAAAATCGCCAGAACTTATAAAAATGCTAAGTGCCGAAGTAATTAAAACAAACAAAACATTAAGTGCTCCCGAAAAAATACTGCGTTTTAAACTTGTTCCAGACGAATGGACTCCATGTACTGGCGAATTATCTCCCACATTAAAGCTAAAACGAAAATTTATCGATAATAAATATCAAAATATATTGAGTGAGATATACTCGAAAAGTTCGATTTAAAAGTAAAGCTAAAACAAAATAATATGAAATACGATGTTGTAATAATTGGTGCCGGCTTGGGTGGATTGATTGCCGGAGCAAAACTTTCAAAAGCAGGAAAAACAGTTCTACTTGTTGAGCAACATAGTATCCCCGGAGGTTGTGCAACGACTTTTAAACGAAAAGATTTCTCATTTGAAGTTGGCTTACATGAAATGGATGGACTTCATCCTCGTGATATGAAAACTAAAATTTTTACCGATTTAGATGTTTTTAATAATGTAGAGTTTTTAAGAGTTCCAGAATTTTACAAATTCGTTTATAAAAATCTTAGTATTGTCATTCCACACGAACCAGAAAAAGCAAAAGAAGTATTATTGGCAAACTTTCCAACAGAAGAATCTGCAATTGATGCGTATTTTTATCAAATATTAAATATCAAGCAAATAAAAAAGGACTCTGCCGATAAACCTGAAAGTAATATTGGAGATTTTCTCGATTCAATTACAAAAAACGAATCTTTAAAACTGGCTTTGCTTGGAAACTTAGGTTATTATCACGACGATCCATACACATTATCGTTAAGTTATTATTCCGAAGCTCAAAATGCATATTACTCTGGTGGTGGAAATTTCATTCAAGGTGGATCTCAAAAACTATCTGATTATTTAGCAGAATTTATAAAGTTGAACGGTGGCGAAGTTATTTATAATCACCTAGTTACAAAAATTATTATTAAAGATGGCAAAGCTGTTGGAATAGAATATAAAAAGAAAAATTCTGATACAATAATTGAAGCTTATGGAACAAATATCGTTGCGAATGCTTCAATACCTCAACTTGCCGAAAAATTATTACCACTAGAACAAGCCGAACAAATTAAAACTAGCATTAGTAAAATGGATGTTGGCGCATCGTTATTAACAGTTTATTTAGGCTTTAACAAAATGTTATCCGAACTTAATAATGTAAATTATTCTACATTTATTTACGATAATTCGATAGATAAAATTGGAGATATACTTTCAAATAATAAAGCAGACTTTACCAAGCGTAGTTTTACTTTTGTTGATTATGGACAGGTTGATAAGACTCTTGCTCCAGCCGGGAAAAGTGTTGGTGTAGTTTGCTGTATCGATTACACAAGCGACTGGGATCAGCTAAGCAAAGAAGAATATAAAGCTAAAAAAGAAGAAGTTGCTCAGATTTTCATAAATAGACTAGAGTTGTTAATTCCTGGAATAAAAGATTCTATTGAGTATTATGAAGTAGGGACTTCGAAAACTGTTGAACGTTACACTTTAAATCCTAAAGGAGCAGTTT